>NZ_JAMYLR010000024.1:0-91047 GCF_040318155.1 Mesorhizobium sp. M1307
GCAAATCACCTCCTACAGGAAGTGAATCATGAACCACGCTTCACTGGAATCCCTCGCGATTCAAACTGAACGTCCGACGCTCTAGACGGCGCCTTTCCGAAATGCGAATGCGCCTCGCAGCCGGCATTGCCGCAACAGCGGTGCCGTGCAACATCGGCGGCTTGGAAGGAACCCCGGTGCTGTCTCGCCTGATCGCCGGCCTGCTGCTCGCCTGCGGATTGACCCACAGATCATGTATTCGCTTGCGCAGGCGTCGTGGGGCTACCCAGTTGCCTTTTCCGCGAGGCGGCGGTTGGACTCAAACATCTTCTGCGGCATCCGCCGAAAGCTCCTGATCATGACGTTCGCGCGGAAGAGGTTTGCCGGATTGGCCGCGAGGCTGGTGCAAGGCGATATATCCCAGACACCAGGGCGCGGACGAGCGGCTTGCGTACCGGCGTCTCGATGAAGCGCCAGACGATAAAAGAGGCAAGGAGGACCCCGGCCAACACGACGAAGAATGCGGCGTTCTTGCCGACATGAGGCGCCAGCGCGTTAAGCGAAATGTAGCCGATATACTGGTGCAAAAGATACAGCGGATAAGTCAACCCTCCGAGCATCATGATAGCCTTGGATGGAGCAATCACGGAGCGGAGCAATATCGCGCCAGCGAAGACTCCGTAGACCACCATGTTGGCGGTGAAGAGAGCAGGATACGAAATGGCTGCGCCAAAGTGCTCCTGCATCCAGTTATGAGAGAACATTGCGGTCTGGCAAGACACCAGGAACGCGACGGCAAGAAACAGGAACGCAGCCGGTGAACGGCCCCTTGCAACGATGTCTTCCGCGAGGATGCCCGCGGCAAACAAAGGCGCATAGTTTGTAATGAAGACAATGCGTATCACCGGGTTCCCAAAGAAGAACTCGTTGGTTGCCGAAATTGCGAGCCAGATGGCCGCGATGGGTATTTTCCGGCGCTGAAAGGCGCCGGCAAAGATCAGCACTGCAACCCAGCCGTAAAACAGGATCTCGAGCATGATCGACCAGTAGACGCCATCCATGGACGGCCTGCCGAAGAGGCGGGCGAACATGGAAAGATTGGCTACATAGGTTGGAACATCGGTCGGAAAACGCTGATCTTTGGCGACGACGAGAACAACAAACGTCGCGGTCATGCAGACGAGGAATCCGGGATAAAGCCGGGCGAAGCGGGCGACCGCGAATTCCTGCCAGGTTCGACCTTCGGCCGACCACGCGATGACGAAACCGCTGATCAGGAAAAACAGATTGACGCCGAGATAGCCGTAGATGGCGTAAGGTGCTGCGGCAGGATATTCCACGTCGAGATTGCCCGCGATCGCGCCGCCAAAAAGATAGTGAAAGAGCACGACCGCGAGGGCTGCAGCCAGGCGCAGCAGGTCGAGTGATGCCATGCGCGCCGGAATGGCCTTGCCTGCCGGTTCCACAGCTACCTCCCACAGCCGTTTCAGCTTTTGACACCCATCAGCGGCCTGATCCGCAATACCAGTGCTAACGCGAAGACTGCAAACCGGCGGCAGGTCAAGCCTTTACCTTCTCAAGTACGAACAGCTGCTCGCAGGACAGGAACCGCAGGACGCTAAAAGAGCGTACCAGCTTGAGCCCCGCCGCCGCGAAATCCTGTCGTGCAACGGTGAGATTGACGGGATGAGGCGCCGACATCCTTCCGGTGATCATCTTCCGCAGCCTTAGCCGTATTCTCTGGAGGCGGGTGCCAAGGCCGTAGGATACGATCAGGCGACGGCTGGCAACGCGCGCGAGCTCAATGATAATGTCGCGCCTGAGATGTGGCGGGATAAGGTGAATGAGGCGAAGGCAGACCACCGTGTCAAAGCTTTCGTCGGCGAACGGCAGCTGCGTCACGTCACATCGGATGAATCCCCGAAATCCGGATTGACCTTCATATGCTGATTTAGCCAAGGCCATCATTTCCATTGAAATGTCTGCAGCCAGCACCCGACAATTATGCTGGCCCAGCACGCCGGCCAGCTTCCCGGTTCCGCATGGGATATCGAGCACCTGAGATGGAGGCGGGCTGCACCTCTCCAGCGCCTTGGCGACGCAGCGTTGCTCCCGTCGCGCAATGACGTATGACGCAACGGTGGACAGCTTCAACCGGCCTGCATAGCCGTTCAGGTACCAGCTCGCAAAACCCGGATCTTGATATCTCTGTTTTGTCGGGAGCTCATAGGCCGCGACTGCCGCGACCTTGGCGTTGTAATTGGCAGGTATAGCCGTATTTGCCGCTGCCGTCTGATGTGGCTCGAGGTTCTCGCTCATATGCCTGCTTTCATACGATTTCTCCTGCAGATGAGATCGAAGATTTTTGTCCGACACGTTCATTGGATAGCCGACCAAGCTGCCCTATTGGCGATAGAGGGGATAAACGGCCAGTTGGCTGCGTCCATCACAGAGAAGGTTTCCAGAAGGCTGGGTGTCTCGCATCCCTCGAACGGATGAGACATGCCGAACTCATGACTGCCGCGCCCTCGCGGAAGTGTGCTGGGGAATAGGGCTACTGCACACCCCTTTCGGAGACGGAACGGTAAACGGACGGTAGGCAATCCGGAAGGATAGTGACCGAAACGCACTCCTTCCGTTCACGATTTTGGCGTCCGTCGATATCCTAACGTGACCACACCGTCATTCATACGGATGGCGCGGATTCCTGGCTCGTCGGCTAGACATCCCAGGAAGAGATGGGCGTTCGCTTCAGCAAATGGACGTGACGTCACTGCCAGTAGGCTTCCCTCAGTCTGGATTGAAAGATGATCTTGGAGCTATTTGGGCCGTCCGGTGCTGGTAAGACGACGTTAGCGTCCGAGCTGGTGCACGTTTTGCGAGCTCAGGGCTACTGTGTTGTTTTGCAGACCGGTGACCGCCGACATCCGGTTAGAAGGGCCGCCTTCAAACTGGTCTCCGGCTTGCATTCAAAGTGGATCGGACAGCGTTCTCTCGGTGCAGAAGTGCTTAAGATTCTTCCACCCAAGAATGAGCTGTGGGCGGCTCGCCTGAACTGGCATCTTGAAGCTCTTCTTCAAGCTTGGCGCGCGGCAATAGCGTCCAATGACACGATCTCAATTTTTGACCAGGGTATGGTGCAATTCGTATGTTCACTGGTTTTGTTCAGCGGCATAACGGATCGTGAAAGGGTGTCGCGCGCGCTCGAGCTTCTACCCAAACCGGATCTGCTTGTCCGATTGCAGGCGCCAAGGGAAATTCTAGAGGTCCGTCTGAAGGAACGCCGGCGTAACCTCGGTATCATTCAGAAGTTCCTCGAAGTCGATCTGCAGAGCAGTCTTGATCATATTGACCACGTTAATCTCATTGGGGAACAACTTGGATCGTTTCCCGTGCCAACAACTTGCGTCGAAAGTTTAGATTCGAACGGGCTCACAGCCGCCACAGAAATGATAGCGCGTGGAGTAGTCGACAAGTTCGGCGCGACGCGGGCGAAATTTAAAAGAGTTGAAGCTTAGAGAGATGCGGTTTTGAAGCGTCGACAAGAGATATCCAATAATATGGAAAATCGAATTATTGAAAAGGAACCGCGCGAGTTGACATGACATGCGCTTTTCTCGCTACCAGACTGCCTTGGCGTTGACGTTAGCTGCTGTCAGCGCGATATCCATAGTTATCCACGGGGCGGTGAGTGGAGAGGACGTCGCATCGACAAAGTTCGTCGCGCCGGTAGCCATGGACCTGCCGGATTACCTGCACGCCGCGAAGGATGCGGCATTTGGCACAACTTTCACCCGAATAACCAAACCCGGAATCCTCGGCGCCGGCATCGCATGCGGGAGCAAATATTGCAGCCACCGCTATTCGAGCGCCCAGGCCTGGAATTCGGATCAGAGCCTTCTTGTCATCAGCAACGGCTGCGGCGGCTTATGCTTCCTGGATGGGCGCACCTACGCCCCGCTTTTTCGCCGTGATCGATCGACCGAATGCGAATGGCATCCTCACGATCCCGACCTGATGATCTGCGTCGGTGGTCGGAAAATCTCGACCTGGGCGCCACGCACCAATCATGAGGAGGTCCTGTTTGTTTCGGCTGACAGTAGCAATCTCCAGTTCGGGCCATACAAAGGTAATCCAAGCCGTGATGGCAGCCGTATTGCCGTACGCGCGGTTCGCCGGGACGGCAAAGCGGTCGTCTTTGCCTACGATCTCAGACAGCGGCGGAAATTTCCGGAAATCGATCTCGCACAGCTTGTCGGAGCCAACGGCGCCTGCTCAATCTCGCCGCTGGGCGTCAACATCTTATGCATTCAGAACCTGAAAGACGACACTGAACAGACGTTCATCTTTTCTGTTGACGGCGTTCTGCGCCAGAAATGGACTGAGCATCATCGGCCTGGCCATGGCGACATGACCGTCGATGCCGACGGCAGCGAAATCTATGTGGGGATCAGTAAGTCCGATCCAGACATATACCAGGTGATCAAGCGAAGGCTGTCAGATGGGAAAGTCACCTCGCTCATGAGATATGGTGAAGCACAGCATGCATCGCTCAGGTCGCTGGACAGGCCCGGTTGGGTGTTCCTTACCTATTCGGGCAATCCGGACGAAGTATCGAAATATCCGGCTTGGGCGCCGTATGCGCGGGAAGTCATCGCGTTGCGCATCGACGGCAGCGGAGAGGTCCGGCGCATTGTGCAGACGAAGAACGTTCCATTCGACTACTGGAGTGAGACCCACGCCTCGCCGTCCCCGGACGGTTCACAGGTGATCTGGTCAAGCAATTGGGGAGTACCCGGCGGGCCGGTTTACGATTTCGTCGCCCGTATTGACTGGCCGGAAGGATCAGACACCGGCTCGAGAGCATTAGCCGCGAGCGGTCTTCAATAACGAAACCTTCCGGTCGCCTATGGCGATATCGCCGATCGTGCTTGCTCCATTCACGCTTTTAACGCCTCACGTTCAACTTCGCCGCCATACGGCTCCGTTCGATGTCGATTCATTCAAACGGACGACGACAGTGGCCAAGCCTGCACCTAGCGTGATTGTGCAGTTTGCAAGGCTTATGAGCCTTGCCGGAATCCTACGAATTACAGCGATGACGTCGGGTGACGGCTTGTATCGCCAAGGGCGCTCGCGCCGGAGCACACTGTTGATGTCACGGCCGAGAAAGGAACAGCAGATGGATACGGATAAGCGAGCCGAAGAGAATGCCTCTTTCAACCCTGAGTTGTTAGAATGGTTGGTATGCCCAATGACCAAGGGCTCACTTGCCTGGGATTCGGATCGCGATGAACTCGTTTCGAAGAGCGCAGGACTTGCCTATCCGGTTCGCGACGGCATTCCAATCCTGCTAGCCTCGGAGGCACGGACGATCACCTCCCGCGTGGTCAAACTTCGCGCATCCAGACGATGATGGGAGCCGCGCTAAAGTAGGCGGCTTTCCGGCGACAGCCAGCAATGACAGGAAAGTGTGCCGCGGAGCGCGAGCCGTTTGTCTGCGGACCACTCTGCGCTCGGCACCCGGGCAGTGCCGACCTCTTTGATGCAAGGCGCGGCGACCTGAACCGGCTGGGTACGGCGGCCCGCTGCCGGGACAGGGGTTTGCGTCATTTAAACAGACGAGGACAGTGGCAAGACCTGCCCCTACCGTGACCTGGGCGAGATGGGTAGCGAAACCAACACCATGAAAGCAAATTCAAGGGCCGGCCACTTCGCGCGATCGGGCTACAGCGAACGGTCAGGAGACGCAGGATGAATCCGCATCTGGTGTGTGTCGGAGGCGAGGATCATGCCCTGCGAATTCCGTTCTTGATGTCGCTGCGAGAGAAGGGATTCTGTGTTACTGCGGTGTCGAGCGGCGGTGAAGCCGCATTCCTGCGGCATGGCATTCCGCATCGCAGCTACGGTTTCGACCGATTTTCCAGCAGCAGCGGAGAATGGGCCGCCATCAGAACCATTCGAAAGCTGATGGCGGAACTCCGGCCGGACATTATCCAAAGCTTCGACACCAAGCCCAACCTGGTGACGCCACTTGCGGTGCGCGGAAGCGTTCCAGTCGTCCGCACTATCAACGGTCTGGGCTGGACGTTCTCGTCCCTGGAACCGCGCGCCCTTGCCCTGCGCCCAATCTTTTGCGGACTGCAATGGCTTTCGTCGTTATGGACGGCGGCTACGGTGTTCCAGAATCGGGACGATCAGGCATTCTTTGAACGCTACCGACTGATCGGACGCGGCAGCGGACGAGTGATCCGCAGTTCTGGAATCGACGTCGATGCGTTCGCCATGGCAAGGCATCTTGCCCCGTCGGCGATGAAAATGCGCGAAGAGCTTGGGCTCCAATCCGCCGAGATCGTAATTTTTGTCGGCCGGCTAACGCGCCAGAAAGGCATCCCGACACTCCTCAAGGCAGTCCCTCGCATCCTGTCGGAAAGGCCCAATGCCCGTTTCGTGCTTGTCGGCCCATTGGAATCCGAGGGCCCATTTGCAGTGGACAAGGCTGAGATCGATCGACATGTGCCGCATGTCATCGCCTTGGGTCCACGACGCGACGTTCCTGCCCTTCTTGGCATGGCCGATCTGTTCGCCTTTCCAACACAATACCGAGAAGGGATTCCGCGCGTCCTGCTGGAAGCAGGGCTCGCGGGATTGCCTATCGTCGCCTCGATGATGCCTGGTTGCAATGAGGTGGTCGAGGACGGATGGAACGGCCATCTCGTCCCCCCGCACGATGCGAACGGCCTTGCCTCTCGAATTATAGAGGTCCTGTCCGACCGCCGGAAAGGACGGACCATGGGCGCTCGCTCTGTCGAGCTCGTCCGGACGCAGTTCCCGCTGCCCTGGGTGGTCGAGCAATATTGCGATCTCTACGACAATGTCCTTAGTGCCAAATCCCAGGGCGGCTTCGCTCGACCGGCATCGCCGGTGTTGCTTGAAGAGCCTGCTGCAAACCGCGGATCGGGTGGAGCGCGCCGATGATCCGGGACGCGATCCTGGCCTGCGGCGTGGCCATGTCGTATGCGGCGCAGCTCTCAGTTCCGGGCTTGCCCTACGGTTATGGCGAATTGTTTCTCGCGCTTTGGATCATGCTGTCGATCGGGCGGGTGCTCGCCGGCGGTCACTTGGTAGTCAGGCCCGCCCTGATCCGTGTTGCGGGCTTCTGGCTGATCATCACGCTCGCTCTGGGTATTGGCACCATCGTTGGCTACCTGACTACGGTACTGTATCTGTCGGTGGTGATGCACGATGTGGTAGCCTACCTGCTGCTGATCTGCGTCACCTGCCTCGCCGCCGCGGAGCCCGACGCGGATCGCCGTCTGCGCAGTGCTGCCTGGTGGGTGGTCGCTATTGCGAATGCATGCTTTATTGTTCAGCTGGCACTTGGATGGGGTTGGATCCACCAATCCGGCGTCGATCCCTGGTACTGGGATCGCTTCCGAGGCTGGTCCGAGAACCCCAACCAGCTCGCGCTCTATTGCGCACTCCTTGGTCCGCTCGCCTTGCATCTTGCGACGACTACAAGCAAGCCGTGGGCGAGGTTGGCCGGGCTCAGCAGCCTTATCCTGACCATCTATGTCGGAAGGCTGACGAAGAGTGATACCTATCTTTACACGACGGTCCTGGTCGGCCTGATATTTCTTGGGCTGCGGGTTCGGACATGGCTCGCAGCCGGTGACGGCAAGGTCAGCCTGTCCCGGCAAGTTACCCTCCTGCTGATGATTGGCTTCCTTCCGTTGGCCATGTCGATGACGCCTTACATCGTCACGGAGGTGGGCAGCGTCGAACAGTTCGCCTTGAGTCTTACCAAAGACAAGGGCGGCGAAGCGACCGCCGAAACCGCTGCACTTCGAATCCATCTCTGGGGAGATGCATTGGGCAAGGGCCTAACGTCAGGATCCCTGGGCCTTGGTCCTGGCCCGCATCTGGAGCGCCCGCCCATTTCCTACAGCCAATTTCTGCCCCGGCCTTTCGAGGCTCACAACACGATTCTCGATCTGTACACTCAAGGTGGTTTGGTTGCGGTCCTGGCCCTGGCCTGGATTGTCGGCGCGGCGGCTTTATGCGCATGGCGTGCGAAGCTCGATGCCCTGTTCGTGCTGGTGGTGTCGATCGTCATCTTCGGAATGCCACATCTGATCATCCGCCATCCAATCGTGTGGTTTGCGCTTACCATTTGCCTTGTTGCCGGAACGCCGCGAACGATTTCGGCAACCTCTAGCGACCTGAGGTGATGGCATGTGTGGGATTACCGGAATTCTCCTTGCACCCGATGCCGCCAATATCAAGCCGCTCAGGGCGATTGGCCAGATGACGACGGCCCTTCGTCATCGTGGGCCTGATGGCGAAGGCTTCTGGATCAATCGCGAAGCCGGCATTGCCTTCGGCCACAGGCGTTTGGCTATAGTCGACCTATCGGAAGCAGGACGCCAGCCGATGCATTCGGCAAGTGGCCGATATGCCATTACCTTCAACGGCGAGATCTACAATTTCCGCGATCTGCGCCGCGAGCTTGAAGACGCTGGCCATCGGTTCCGTGGCGCCAGCGATACCGAAGTGATGCTGTGCGCAATCGAGAGCTGGGGTCTCGACACCGCACTCACCCGCCTCGCTGGCATGTTCGCATTTGGATTGTGGGATCTAAAGACCAGGACCCTCCATCTCGCCCGCGACCGAATGGGCAAGAAGCCGCTCTATGTTGCTGCAACGCGCGATGCGCTCGTTTTTGCCTCCGAGTTGAAGGCAATCCATCGTTTTCCAGGTTTCTGTCAGGAGCTCGATCTCGACGCGGCCGCGACAATGCTTTCGAAGGGATGGGTACCGGGTAACTGTTGCATCTGGCGAGGCGTGTTCAAGCTACCTCCGGGCTCGGTCCTGTCTGTGACAGCGGCGGATTTTGCCGAGGCGCGCAGCGCCGCATCCCTTTCGCAACGCGCCCGACACTGGTGGTCGCTGCCTGAAGTCGCCGCGAACGGTCGACAGAATCTAATCGCCGGTACCGACGAAGAACTGACCGATGGACTCGACGACCTGCTTCGACTTGCCGTCCGGGAACGCATGATAGCCGATGTGCCGCTGGGTGCCTTTCTGTCTGGTGGCCTCGACAGCTCCACGGTTGTGGCGCTGATGCAGGCCCAATCGCCAAAACCGGTGCGCACATTCACGATCGCTTTCGGAGAAGGCGGGTTTGATGAGGCTCCCCACGCGGCGGAGGTCGCGCGGCACCTGGGCACCGATCATACTGAACTCCACCTTTCAGCAGCCGCTGCGCGTGAAGTCATTCCGGAACTGCCGCGGATCTGGGATGAGCCGTTCGCCGATGAATCGCAGATACCGACTTTGCTCGTGGCGCGGCTCGCTCGCCAGCACGTTACGGTGGCCCTATCAGGCGACGGTGGCGATGAATGCTTCGCCGGTTACGCCCGTCATTTCATGGCTGCGCGGTTGAAACGACAGCATGCGCTGCCGTCGCCGCTGCGTCACGCGCTTGCTGCAGGGGTCGGATTGCTGGCCCGTGCAGCGCGTCACGATTTCGTCGGCAAGCTGCCGCTTTCGGCGAGTGGACGGCACGCGCTGCGGAGCGACCGGCTGCATCGCCTCGCTCGGCTGCTCGCTGCGCCAGATGAGGACGAATTGCATCGACGGCTGACCGGAGCATCGACCGGGAGCCTCGCACTCCACACGCCGCCCACATCAATTCAAGGGTCCCCCCGGCTTGATGGCCTGCTGTCCCGTCTCTTGTACGACGACATGGCCGGTTACCTGCCCGACGATATATTGGTGAAGTTGGACCGCGCCAGCATGGCCAATAGCCTCGAAGGCCGGTGCCCGCTTCTCGACCATCGGGTTGTCGAATTCGCCTGGCGGCTGCCGGCACATGCGAAGGTCCGCAATGGCAAAGGCAAGTGGCTTCTTCGTCAGCTGCTTAGCCGCTATGTTCCGCAACGGCTGATCGACCGGCCGAAGCAGGGTTTCGATGTTCCCATAGCAGTCTGGCTGAGCGGCCCGTTGCGCATCTGGGCCAGCGATCTAGTCGCCGATATACGCCTCTCCGGAGATGGGATCTTCGACTTTGCGAAGGTCGAAACCTGCTGGCGCGACCATCTTGACGGAAGACAGGATCATTCTCGCGATTTGTGGCCCGCGTTGATGTTCCAGGCCTGGCGCAACGAGGCCGGGCGGTCCGCCGGGCCGGCAACGGGCATGTCCACAGCGCTCGAACTGACAGGAGTATGAGATGGAAGGTTCCATAGTCAGCCGAATTCACCTTCCGCACGCCACTGAAATGCACGTGCCGACGCGCGAGATCAATCCGCGCATGAGGCCATTCCTGCGCGAACAGGTCGACGCGCAGACCCCCTTCCATCAACTCCTCATTACCATCGCGAGGAGAAAATGGTTCCTGCTTGCAATGGTGATTTTGGGCGGAGTGTTGGCTGGGCTTGCGGGTTTTGTGCGTCCTGTCCTGTTCGAGGCGACCGCACAGGTGATTGTCGATGCTCCTGGCAGGAACGCGGCTCCCGGAGGTGCGGATTCCGCTCAGGAGATGCTGGATGCGAGCATTGATGACCACTTAACCATGCTCTCTTCGCAGGGGCATCTGCGTCGCCTGGTGGCAGCCCTACGCGAGACAAAGATCGGCAACATTGCTGAGCAAGGTGATGTCGGAAATTCCCGCGCCGCCCCGGTAGGCGGCAACCTGCAGAACATACGCACCTTTGCAGCTGGTCTGCTAGAAAGGATTTGGCCGCAGGGCGGGCCGGAGGCGGCCGATGCAGCCGAACTCAAGGCATTGCGGAAGGGCATGAGGGTTGGACAGGAACTGAGATCAAGGGTGATCACCGTCGGCTTCACCGACGACGATCCGGCGCGAGCCGCCCTGGTGGCCAATACGTTCGTCCAAGTATACATCGACGATCTCGCACAGAAGCGCAGGGCGTCAGACAGGCTGGAACTCGCCTCGATCGTCGCCAGCCTGCCGGTCGTACAAAGCGACCTGGCGAAAGCGACCGACCGCCTGGAAAAGTATCGACTGAGCCATGGCGCGGTCGATCAAGGTGCGGCGGATAACGCTGCCAAGGAGACAGCCGAACTTAGTCAGCAGATATCCTTGTCGAAAGCGGATCTCTCAGCGACGGAATCTCGCCTTCAGCACATCGAGGCTTTGCGAGAGGAAGGAGCATCGGTGGCGGCGCTCGCCGAAGCGATCGGGTCTCCGGTATTGGCCGACATGGCGGCCCGCCAAGCCAACGACAATGCGGATGCGGGCCTTAGCACTGCGATCAACGGCGAGATCGAACAAGGCACTGCTCGCATTGCGGCGGAGGGGAACATCTACCGTGCCCAGATCGCTGCTCTGGAGGGCCGTAAGAATGTGCTCGATGCGGTGGTGGCCGACACAGCCGGCCGGCTTTCCGGCTTGCGTGCGCTCGAGCCGCAGGTCAGCATCCTGACGCAGCGATACAACCAGCTTCTCACCCAACAACAGGATCTGGTGCAGCGCATCGCAACTCCCTTGCCCGGGGTCTCGATCCTTTCAGCGGCATGGCCGCCAACGAATCCAAAAACCCTGCCGCCCATCTTTCTTATTCCGCCCGGCATGATCGTGTTTGGCCTCATTGGCGGGGTCTTCGTCTTGGTCCGCAGCCGTCTCAATCAGACCTTGCGCGGCGGGGCCGAAGCTGAAGCCGCGCTCGGGGTTCCGTGCCTGGGGCTGATACCGGAAGCGCCCACGATACACGCGAAACGACTACAGCAGCTGGTTCTCGGCCAGCAAAACTGCAGCTACAGCCGAGCCGTCACTTCTCTCCTTGTCACCGTGGCTCTCAACAAAGCGAGAGGCCGTGCGTCGCACGTCATCCTCGTCACGTCCAGCGTCCGGCATGATGGCAAGACCGAGCTCGCATGGAGCCTCGCCTTGGCAGCTACCCGACTTGGGGGACGAGTGCTTTTTCTCGATCTTGACGGCACGGGCGCCCGCCTCACGAACGAGTTTCTGAACGAATTCGGTGCGTTCAAGCCACATAAATCCTTTGGAGACTATATGAGCGACCGTTGTCCGCTGCACGACGCGGTCACGGGAATGCCTGAAATTGGAATCGACTTCATGGCACTCGCACCATCAGAGGATCTGCTGCCGCAACTGTCCATGATCGACGGGTCCCTGGTCACAGATGAGCTGCGCTCGATGTACAGCATCGTCATCATAAATGGACCGCTGGGGCTTGGAGGACCTGAGGCCAGGCTACTGACGGGCTGGGCTGACGCGGTTCTTTTCGCTGTTCGCTGGGCCAGGACGCGTCGCAGCATCGCGCGTGGTGTTCTGCAGTTGCTGACGGAGGACGAGACGGCTCAGGTCCCCGTAGGCAGCGTTCTCACGCAGGTCAATCTTAGGAAACACGCCGGCTACCGGTTTGGGGACAGCGCGGATCTCTTGCTCGAGAGAACATCATGAATGTCACATGCGGGATTCCGCGTAACGACCGCCACGGCATTCGACCTGTCGAGCGGAAGATAATATCGACGATCTCGCAGTCCGGAGCAGGGTCCGCGGCCAAAGGCGATCAAGGCGATGAAATGCGCGACGCCGGCGCAAAAGACATCGACGATTTCAGCGATCCGAAGCTCGCCCGCTTCCCTGCGGCCTCCGTTGCTCCAACGAATATGGTTTTGCCGCACAAGGAGGACACGGGCCGGGGTCTCGGCTATGCCAGCATCTTCGCTCTTTTGGTCTATATCGGGGGTGCGGGCTTGACCAGCTTGGCGCAGTTATTGATTGCGCGCATCGTTGGCTCCACCAGCTATGGCATCTACTCCTATGTTCTGGCCTGGACCTCGGTGCTTGCCTATCTTGCAACGCTTGGTTTCCATGTATCCTTGTTGCGTTTCGTCTCCGCCTACAGTGCCAAAGGGCGGCTTGACCTGGTACACGGCGTAATCAGGTTTGCTCTGCAGAGGTCGCTGGCGGCGGCGACACTATTCGGCATCGTTGGCGCCGCCTTGATCTTTTTCTTTTCAGATCCTTCTCACAAGGAGCTTCAAATCAGCCAGCTGCTAGGCATGGCAGCAGTGCCTTTGGTCACCGCCTACGCTTTGGGCGCAACACTTGTTCGTGCTTTCGGCGGCGGTGTCTCGGCCCTCCTGCCGGAACGCATAGTGCGCGACGGCCTCTTGTTGACGTTGCTGGGAATGGCGGGCTTATCCGGATCATGGACCCCCAACGCACCCTTGGTGATGCAGGCGGTGCTGGCAAGTTCAGCCATCACGGTCGGCCTGGTGTTCGTCATGGCGACAAAATTTCAGCCGCCTGGCTTGCGGCAGGTTCAGCCAGGCGACGAGTCGCGGGAATGGTGGTCCGCGGTTCCGCCAATGATGCTCATGGCTGGGCTCGATGTTTTCATCAGCCGGGCCGGAGTCATGGTGCTGGGCTGGACGCATCACATTCGCGAAGCAGGCATTTTCGCATTGGGATTGAACGTCGCCTTGCTTGTGAGCCTTTCCCTGGTTGCCGTCTCTACGATGTTTGCGCCGACAGCGGCTGCCCTTCATGCCCGAGGCGATCGGCTGGCTCTGCAGCAGCTGTTTTCACGGGCCGCCCTACTTTCCTCTGGTGGGGCTCTAACGATGGCCATCCCGATGCTTGCGATTATTGAACCTCTGTTGAGCTGGTTCGGCGGGGATTTCAGTACCGCGGCACCCGTCGCGCGGATACTCATTCTCGGATATGTCTTTGTCGCGCTGTGCGGACCCCAGATGCTCCTCTTGATGATGACCGGAAACGAATGGGCGGCAGCCGCAACCATGATCGTCGGCGCTGCGGCCAGTATCATAGGCTGTGCCACAGGAATTGCGCTCTACGGCGCGCCGGGCGCCGCAGTGGGCCTCGCGCTTGCGTTGGCGATTTGGAATGTGGCGATGTCGATCTACATCAGCAAACGGCTGAAAATTATCCCTGGGCTGATCTTTGCGCTAACATCGTTCAGAACGCACGCAGTCGAAGGCCAGCGGCGACATTGGTTCCTGCGCTGATTTGAGACCGTCGCGCCCCGATACGCGACGGCATCAGCGTTCAGGAATTTCGAGTCCAGGGTTGTGTCGGATAGAGACTGGCGAGAGCGGCTTTGTGGCCGACGCGTTACGCGCCGAGTGGCAGATCATCGCCCGACAGGGCCCGCGGCCTACACGGTGGCCTCATTCACCAACGTCTGTTGCCGTATGCTGGCCGCGGCATCCGTTCCATGAAAGTCCCGGTACCATTCGACAAAGCGTCGCACTCCGTCCTCTAGCGGTGTTGCCGGGGCGAAGCCGACGGCCTGGCGAAGATCGCTGACGTCGGCACGCGTCTCCAGAACGTCGCCAGGCGGCAACGGCACATCCACGCGAACTGCCCGGCTGCCAAGAGCGGTCTCGATGATCGAAATCAGCCGGTTGATCTCCTCGGGCCGGTCGTTGCCGATATTGTAGACGCGATACGGCGCGGAACTTGTGGCAGGGTCGGCGGTGCAAGGGTCCCAATTCGGATCTGGCTGCGGCGGTGTAGCAAGTGCTCGAACCACGCCCTCAGCGATATCGTCGATATAGGTGAAATCTCGCCACACGCGGCCGGCATTGGCTACTTCAATTGGTTTGCTCTCGACGATCGCGCGCGTGAACAAGTAGACGGCCATGTCGGGCCTGCCCCAAGGGCCATAAACGGTGAAGAAGCGCAGTCCGGTCACGGGCAGGCCGAACAAATGGCTGTATGAATGCGCCATGAATTCGTTCGAACGCTTGGTGGCGGCGTAGAAGCTGACGGGATGATCGGCGCCGTGGTTTTCGGAAAACGGTATGGTTCGATTCAAGCCGTAGACGGAGCTCGAAGAGGCGTAGACGAGATGACTGACGCCATGATGCCGGCAGCCCTCAAGGACGTTGAGAAACGCCACTATATTCGATTGCACATAGGCGTGCGGGTCAACAAGTGAATGACGCACGCCGGCCTGAGCCGCGAGATGGACAAGGTGTGAGGGGCGAACGTTTGAAAACAGCAACTGAACGCGCGCGGCATCCGCCAGATCCATTCGTACCGGCGTGAATTTCGCCTCGCTACAGAGGCGTGCAAACCGCGCTTCCTTGAGCCGCAGATCGTAATAGGGCGTGAAATTGTCGACGCCCACGACTTTGACACCAAGACGCAAAAGCCGTGAGGCCACGTGAAAACCAATGAAGCCCGCGGCGCCGGTGACGACGATCGGTCCTGTCCGTGCAAGTTTCTTCACCGCGCGGTCCGAACGGGATCGAGCGATTTCCATCTTCTCCGCTGCGGCAAGGACAGAATCGCTGCATAGATCGTTGTCCACTTGTCGCCTTTCGAATCCGTTCGACAGTACCGAATAGCCGGTCCGGGATTGCGGCTTTCGATATTTACGCTGGCGCATCGAACCTAGTGGAGTGCGCAATGCGGTGCACGACCTGCCAAGTCATGACACGCCAACTTGCGTAGTTTGAATCCCGGGCGGATGCCGACGTCTGGCGATTGGATCTAAGTGGCCGGCCTTACGGCAGGACCGAAATACGCCCAAGAAGAGCCACCAGTTCCGCCTGGCGTTTTGTTTCGGTCTTGGCGAACAGCGAGGCAAGCTGGGAACGGATCGTGGTGCGGCTGAGACGCCAGCTGCGAGCGATCTCCAAAGGTGCGTCGCCCTGGGCCAAGCGCAAGGCGAGGTGCGTTTCTGCGCTCGTCAAGCCAAACATTCTTTGCAGCGTCCGAGGATTTGGCCCCGACCTGTTGTCGCGATCCAGCAGCGCCACAATGCTCGTTCCGTCGGGAGCGATAACGCCGTTCTCGTTCAGTATCACCGGTCGGTCGCCCCTGCTGCGGATCACCACCCAAGACAACGAGCCCGGCAGGAATTGGCCCGGAACATTCGCGATCAGCCGCCTTAGGGCGGCCGTAAGTCCGCTCGCCGTGTCGGCCGCTTCGCCCTGGCGCTCAAGCGTGGTTTGGGCGGCTGCGTTCCACTCGACTACTTTTCTTTCGCGATTCAGCACGAGATAGCCACAGCCAATGCGATCAAGCACGCCGGTTATGGATTCCAGACTGCGGCCTTTTGGTTCGCCGAACCTTGCGTCCAATGGATCCGATGCGCGATTGGGAAGGTGACCAGAAGAGGGCCGCGTATTCCGCGCTTCAAAATTATGCTTGGTCCTCGTAACAATGTACCGATTGCTCGAAGCATCGACCTGTCTATCGATCAGATTCATTTTCTACCCCTAACCCAAAGTTTCACACGCCCGAAATAAATATTCGGGATTCATGTAGTCTTCTATGTGTAGCTGGATTCTAGTCTTCTATGCGCTGACGGATAATACGTTCATCACCACCTTGAAAACTTAATATGATCCGACAGTTCTAAGGCAGCTCTTAGGCCCCGCTGCGTCCGATAAAATGCGCGCTATGATAGCGGTATGGCAATCCGGCAGTGGTACTAAGCTGTACGTTTTTTGCTCTAGTCTCGACGGGCTAGTCAGAAGGTTGTAGTCTATGTCCATGAGCTCGCAGTCGCGCAGGTCGAATTCGAACCCGTCGGGCAGATTGCTAACTCATATTGCCTCTGCATCGGTGTTAGCTGCCACACTGATATTTGAAATAAAATCGTCAGCCTATATTGGGCAAGGCGCCAGTTTTCTGGAATTTATTCCGGCTATTATTATTATCGCCTATCTCGAAGACCGCGTACCGGCGCTCGCTGCGACCATTCTGATGGTGGCTGTCGGGCTGTGGGCACGAGGACACGATCAGATTTCAAGTGGAGATTGGGCACGCGCAATCCTGCTTCTGGTTTCGGGTGGCGTGATTGCCATGACCTTCCATCGTCTGCGGCAGGACTTGCGTGAGTTGCTGGAAGTCGCGGAGGCCAGGCTCGCTGCCGTCGAGGCGACCGAAAGCCGCTATCGTTGGGCCTTCGAACGTGCTGCCATGGGATTCGCGAACACCAACAAGAAAGGTGAGTTGCTGCAGTCCAACAGACGCCTTTGTGAGATGACCGGGTACAAGGAGGAGGAGCTTGCCCAATTGCAGCTCGATACGCTCGCCCATCCGAACGACCGGGATACCTTGGCGCAATTGCTGGCGAGGCTGGGCAATGACATTTCTTCGTTCGTTTCGGAGGTGCGTCTGTCACGAAAGGACGGTACGGCATTCTGGGCCAGGCTAACGCTTTCTTCGTCCGTGCCCGAGGGTGGCCTCTCGGAGAGCATCTTCGTGGTGGTCGACGATATTTCGGAACGACGCGCTGTTCACGAAGCGCTTCGGGCCCAGAAGGAATGGCTGGACCTCGCTCTGTCTGCTGGACGCTTGGCCACGTGGCGCATAGACCTTAAAGGCGGGATAGTCACGGGCTCGGACACGTTCTGGGACATTCTCGGCCTGGCCCAGGCCAATAGCCGCAGTTTGGAGGAGCTGTCAGCTGTCGTTCATCCGGCGGACTGGCCAAAGCTGGCGGCATCGAGAAAGGCCGCACCATCGGTCACGAATTACGATGTTGAGATACGCGTCCGCCGACCGGACGGACATATCCGCTGGGTTGCGCTGCGCGGAAGGGAGGAAAGACATGATGATGGTGGACAGCGGCTTGGAGTGGCTGCCGACCTGAGCGAGAGACGACAAACCACGCTGCTGCGCGCCGCGGCAAAGAAGCGGGAGCGCATCATGCTCGAACAGCGTCACAGATTCGGCAACGTTTTCGCGGTGATCACGGCGCTCGTGAAAATGGTCGATGTTCCCGGAAACAATGTCGCCAAATACAAGGAAATGCTGATCGACCGGATACGCGCGCTCGAGGCAACCCATCTGCTTCTTTCACGCAACGGCAGCGTATCGGGGGCGATAAACGATCTCGTTGCGCAAGAATTGCACCCATATATTGGAACACGTGCGATATCGGTCACCGGTCCTTCCGTGGCGATGTCGGGAGGCGCCGCCGAGAGTTTTGCAATGATCGTTCACGAGCTTGCCACCAATTCCATGAAATATGGAGCGCTTGCCGATCCAAAAGGCCGGATCGACGTAAGCTGGACGTTCGCACCTGAAGAAACAGGCAGTGATATCGTGTTCGAGTGGGTGGAATCGGGGCGGCGTAGGACCTCAAGCGTAGTCCGTCATGGCTTCGGTTCCATGATAATCGGAGTGGATGGAGCGCCGCTTGTCGGTCACTCTCCCAGGCTGGAAATATCGGACCAAGGGTTGCGGTATTCGCTGCGGCTGTCACGCAAGGAAATCGGATTTTAGTGCAGTACTCCAATCGGAAAGCAGATATCTAAAGGCGGATCGCGCTGAGCGGCCTTTGAGATGCGAAGGGTTCCTTCCAAGAATGTCGTCGGCCCAAAGCTGCGCCGCGGCTTTGGGATATGCAGTAAAATACATGAGGAGTCTTGGGACGCCGTTTGCACGTCCAAAAGGACGCGCGGCGCTCTAGCTGGCATGTCTCGAAAGCCAAGTCTTCAGCATAACGGCAGCCTCGGTCCGATTGCGTACCCCCAATTCACGCAGAACCGCAGCAGCGTGGATTTTCGTGGTCGCCTCTGCGATTTCCAGATCGCGCGCAATTTCCTTGTTTGAATAGCCTTCCGCCATCAGCTTGAGGACTTCCTTTTGCCTCGAGGTCAGCCTGCCAAGGTTGACGCCAGCGGTACGCCTCTGTGGGCCTTTGTCGTCGGAATGGGTATGCGCGTGGGTTGTTTGCGTCGCTCCCGGGCGTGACAGAAGTGCAGGAACATAGATGCGGCCGGAGAGGATTTCATTGACGGCCAAAACAACCTCTTCGTCCGTCTGCGATTTTACGATGTAGCCGTGAAGCCCGATCGACAGAGCCGTGAGTATTTCCGAGCGTGAATCGTTTCCGGAAACGATCGCAAATCGCGTGTCCGGATAGGCAGACAGGATCCCGCCGAGCACTTCTTGATTGAACAGGCCCGGCATATTCAGATCCAGGATCGCAAGATCCACGAACGACTGCTCTGCCAGCAAACTGAGCACCGCGTCGAAACAAGACGCTTCAAAGATCTCCACACCTGGAATGCCTGCGGTCAGTGCCAATCGCAAGCCGCGACGATACAAGCCGTGATCGTCGGCGATGACGATTCGATACATTGAACTACCCCAACGCCAATCTGAATGGATTGAACGGTAATGGCCTGAAAGTCGTGGCCATCCACTCGTCGATTCATCCAGCCGACGCTGCGGCACCCCCAACACCGCAAACGCCAGATTTCTAATATAATCTTAAATGACGGGAAACGCTCCTCTTTTTTTGCCCCTTGTGAGCGAAACCCGCCGAACGTCGTCGAACATACGTTCTGACCTTTTGGACAGCTGACAGACCGGCCGGCCGTTCAGCAGTGCTATAGGTCTAAAGATATAGAACAGCAAAACGGCTGAATTGTTACCATTCGAATGCACGACGACATCCACCCTGACGGCCACATACCATCCAGATGCAATGTCCGGATCAGGGGACAGTGGAGAAATCTCACCGGTCTTCTACGGGAAATCTCACCGGTTCTTCTGAGGGGACAAGAACGCGTTTCCCGGGTGCTGACCAGGGCAGGATAGCCGGCCCGTGACGATAGCGTTCAGGCCGAATGAACAAGGGAGGACCAGGATGAAAGCGGTTATTCAATGTGGAGGAATGGGAACACGCCTCCGCCCCTTCACTTCGGTCTTGCCGAAGCCGCTCATGCCGATCGGCGCACGGCCGGTTCTCGAGATGCTTCTGAAATGGTTGCGACGCAACGGCATTCAGGAAGTTTATATTACAACCGGGTATCTCGGCCACTTGATCCGCACCGTGTGTGGAGATGGCTCGCAGTGGAACCTGAAAATTCGATATACGCAGGAGATGGAGCCGCTTGGCACCATCGGGCCACTGTCTTTGATCAGGGATGAACTGACGGAGCCATTCATCGTTCTCAATGGCGATGTCCTCACGGATCTAAGCCTCAGTCGATTTGTAGCAGCGCACCGTAAGCACACCGATCCAGTGACGATCGCAACAGCCTGTCGCCTGATCAAGATGGATTTCGGCGTCATCGACGAAGTCGACAATACCGTGCAGGTCTTTCGCGAGAAGCCGACGCTTTCGCATCTGGTCAGCATGGGAATTTACTGCATGAACCCGGATGTTCTGCAGTTTATCCCATCCGGCATACCCTTTGGGTTCGACGACCTGATGCTGCAGATGATGCAGAACGGCACAACCGTGCACGTGTACAAACATGAGGGTCTCTGGCTCGATATCGGGCGCGTCGACGATTTTCAGAACGCACAGACCATTTCCTGGGAAGACCAGTCGGCCTCGATCGAGGTCACTGCGACGGCTGCATGATGAAGTCACGAGCCCGGTTCCCACAGTTATCAGTCTAGGAGGTTGTGATGCTCTTGGTCAGTGCCCCGATCTTGGGTGTGCCGGAGAAGACTGCTTTGACCAAGGTCATCGACAGCGGCTGGCTGACCATGGGGGAGCAGGTACGAGCCTTCGAACAAGCTTTTGCCGACGTTCATGATGCGGAGGATTGCGTCGCGGTCAGTTCTTGCACCGCAGCGCTTCATCTCATTTTGCACGCACTTGGCATCGGACCGGGCGACGAGGTGCTGGTGCCATCCTTGACGTTCGTGGCGACCGCAAATGCGGTCCTCTATGTCGGTGCGACGCCGGTTTTCGTCGACATCGAATCAGCCGACGTGCCGCTGATGTCGATCGTGGAAGCCGAAGCGAAATGCACGGCCCGCACCAAGGCAATCATTCTCGTTCATTTCGCCGGCTACCTCGCCGATCGGGAACAATGGCAGAGGCTCGCCCGTGCCCGGGGGCTGCACATCGTCGAGGACGCGGCGCATGCGCCGGGCTTGAAGGAGGTGGGGACATTTGGTGCCGCAGCCGCCTTCAGCTTCTACGGCAACAAGAACATGACCACGGCGGAAGGCGGGGCTGTGATCGCCAGGGATGCCGGTCTGCTCGAGACAATCCGCCAGGCGCGTGGACATGGGATGACCACCGGGACACGTCAAAGGCTGAACAGCCGCACCCCTCAGTATGATGTCACCATGCTCGGATTCAACTATCGCATGGATGAATTGCGGGCTGCGATCGGACTGGTCCAGCTGCAAAATCTGCAGGAGTGGAATGAGATCAGGCGTATCCTGGTCATGCTGTATCGACGTCTCATAGCGAAGCATTGCCCGGCCGTGACCATCCCGTTCCACGAGCCGCGGACGTCGGCCTACCACATCATGCCTATCCTTTTGCCACGTTACGCCGACAGGCAAGACGTCATCGACGCACTGCGCGGGCAAGGGATACAAACCACTATCCACTACCCGCCGGTGCACCAGATGACGCTCTATCGTGAGCTCATTCCCGGTACTCACTTACCGCGCACTGAAGATTTCGCGCAGCGCGAACTGACTGTACCGCTGCATCCGCAGATCACCGCGCCATTGGTCGAATCGGTAGTCGTCGCTCTTGCCGCGGCGGTCAATAATTGCGCTCAGACAGGAACAGCCGCATGAATGCCCTGGACCTAGCCATTCACCGGTCTAACGTCTCGAGCGCCGCCCATGGGTCTGCGAGACGAGCAATCGATCTCGTCATTGCTGCAGCCGCGGCGATCGTCTTCGCCCCGCTGATGCTGCTGATTGCCGTGGCGCTGCTGCTGGAAGGCGGGCGGCCCATCTTCTTCACACAGACCCGCGTCGGGGCCGGTGCTCGCCCATTCCGCATGTACAAGTTCCGCAAGTTCAGCGTGCAATGCGACCCCGGTGGCTTGGCTCTGACCATGGCCGATGACAGCCGCATGACGCCAATAGGACGGTTCCTCGCCGTCACCAAGTTCGACGAACTGCCACAGCTTTGGAACGTCTTCAGAGGCGAGATGGCAATCATCGGGCCACGCCCGGAGAGCCTTGCCTTCGCCGATTGTTTTCGCGGGGGCTTCGAAGACGTTTTACAATACAAGCCAGGCTTGCTGGGTCCAGCCCAGGTTCTCTTCCGGCATGAAGCCCGTTTCTATCCGCGATCGGTGGACCCGCTACTGTTCTATCGCCAGGTTCTGTTTCCTGCCAAAGCCAGGCTCGACCTTTCCTATTATCCGCAGCGCACGATCGGCTCCGATGTTGTGTGGATGGTGCGCGGCTTGCTGGCGGTGCTTGGCGTGGTTTCGCCGCCGCCGATTGGACCTTGAGAGCAGGGGGGACATCCGCGCTCTCGTGGATTTGCAAAGTCAGTGCCTCACGTCATAGGGGGAACGCTTGGGTCATGGCATACAAGGGCAGGAAAGTTCTGGTTACGGGTGCCGACGGGTTCATCGGTTCTCATCTCACCGAAGCACTCGTCCGCAGCGGCGCCGACGTCACCGCGCTGGCACTCTACAATTCCTTCGACAGCCACGGCTGGCTGGACGATTTGCCTGACACCATACGACGCCAGTTGAATCTCGTCCGCGGCGATGTTCGCGACAGCGCGTTCCTTAACCGGATCGTGCGTGGCCAGGCGGTCGTGTTTCATCTCGCCGCACTGATAGCTATCCCGTATTCGTATGCCGCTGCCCAGTCCTATGTGGAGACCAACATCCTGGGCACGGTCAACGTTCTCGAAGCGGCGCGCCAATGGGAGACGGAGCGTGTAGTGCACACTTCGACAAGCGAGGTTTACGGCACCGCGCTGACAATGCCTATCAGCGAATCCCACCCGTTGCAGGGACAGTCACCATATTCGGCATCCAAGATCGGGGCGGACATGATGGCGGAGTCCTACGCCAGATCGTTCGACATCCCCGTGGTCATCATGCGGCCCTTCAATACGTACGGCCCGCGCCAGAGTGAGCGGGCCATCGTACCGACCATTATACGCCAGGCTCTCGACAAAAAATGCCCGGCGATCATGGTGGGAGACACAAGCCCGATCCGCGATCTTACTTTCGTGGAAGACACCGCGGCGGCGTTTTTGACCGCAGGTTCCGCCGAGCTCGAATTTGGCCATGCCTACAATGCCGGAAGCCAGCGCGCTGTGACGATCTCGGACATATTGGATCTGGTGATCGAGTTGAGTGGCTGCAAGAAACCAATCCACCGGGACGAGCGCCGCCTGCGGCCGCAGAATTCCGAGGTGCGTGCCTTGCTGGCCGATTCTTCGCTCCTCGAAAGCAAGACTGGATGGCGTGCCCAGACCAGCCTGCGCGAAGGATTGGAGCGGACCATCGGATGGTGGCAAGGGCGCCTCAGCGAAGGCCGGGTGCGACACGAAATGGGTTACATGACATGAGCTTTCGCCCGGGAGGATTGGCTCCGCTGTTGATTGCGGCCGCGGTATCGCCGGATTCGAGCCAGAAGGAGATTGTCGCCCATGGTCCTCGTTGATCGAATCCTTATTGTCGTGCTCGGCATGCTGGCTGCCATGGATATGGCTGCTGCAGCGGAACCGCGGGTCGCCTATCGACTTTCTGCCGGCGACACCGTCGAGATTGGAATTGCCTCCATCCCGGAGCGAACGCAACGTGCGGTGGTCCAGATGGACGGCACGATCGCGCTTCCCGAAGTCGGTATGGTTTCGGTGGGCGGCTTAACTCCGGCTGAACTGCAAACGCGCATGCAGACGATCTTGCCGACCAAGATATTCCACCAGCGTCTGCCTGATGGGCGGGAGCAAATGATCGTCATCAAGCCGACAGACGTGACCGCCGTGGTTGCGGAGTACAGGCCGATCTATGTGACCGGCGACGTGCTCACTCCCGGACAGCAGGCCTACCGCCCGCTGATGACCGTGCGGCAGGCGATTGCCGTGTCAGGCGGTTTCAGCCTTTTGCGGTCCCGGGCAAACCAGGTTGGCCCAGATCCGGTGGATCTGCGGCGCGATTACGAGTCGCTTTGGGGGGAATATACGAGAGATTATTTTCATAGCGCCCGCATCCGCGCCGAACTTCAGGACAAACCGACTTTCGACATGCGGCCACCACAAGGATCTCCCTTGCCGGCAAGTTTTGCGTCGGCGATCGCGCAGGCTGAAGCGGAAGGGCTGAAGCTCTCGTTGGACAACTTCCAGCAAGAGCAGGGCTTTCTGGATAAAAGCGGCAAGGATGCCGCCGCACAAACCGAGACCTTGCTCAAACGCGAGCAGGCCGAAGCGGATGGGGTGAAGGCGGACGAAGACGATCTGGCGCGCGTAAGGAAAGCGTTTGAGTCCGGAAATCTCACCAACAACCGGCTCGCCGACGTTCGGCGCGCTTTGGTTCTCTCTTCCAGCCGGGCACTCGAAACGTCGGTTGAGCTTATGAGAGCACGACGTCAGCAGGACGATTTTGCCAGACAGCACGAACGCAATGACAACCAAAGGCGGATGGGTCTGCTGATCGAGTTGAAGGATACCAACGTGCGCCTTGCCGACGTCAGCGCAAGGCTTCGCGCCGCCAGCCAAAAGTTGCAGCCCACGGGAGCTGCCGCACTGCCGTTGCCGGTTGCCGGCGAGAAGGTCCAGGCCGAGGTCACGATCATTCGCAAGGTCGGCGAAGAATGGCGAAAACAGCTTGCCCAAGAAGACACCGAGGTCATGCCGGGAGACACGATCGAGGTCAGATTCAGCAGCGCTCTCGAAAATGCGGCGACCCGATAGATCGGGCCGCGTTTCGCAACCGCTTTACTGCCTGAAGGCCCTGGAAAACTGGTCGGTAAGGGGCTTCATCAAGTAGGACCAGACACTGCGCTCGTCGGTTCTTATGTGGACTTCGGCGGGCATCCCCGGTTTGAGTATTTTCTCTCCTGTCAGGCACGTCGCTTCATTCTCGACGTCGATGCGCGCCGAAAAAAAGGAAAGCTGGCGTTGCTGATCCTTGATCAGATCCGCTGAGACGCGCTTGACCGAGCCTTCGCAAGCAGGTGTGGTGCCGGCGTCGAACGCTGGAAAGCGGATCGACACCTGCTGTCCGGGATGAATCTCATCGATACGCGACGGAGGAATGGAAGCGTCGACGACAAGGTTGTCGGAATCGGGCACAATCATCATGAGCACCTCTCCTGCGCCAATCACGCCTCCTACGGTATGGACCGAGGATTCTTGCACTGTGCCCGATTGCGGGGCACGAATGTCTGTCCTGCTGAGTTCGTCTTCGGCCACCACCTGGCGCTCGCTGAGCTCGGTCTGCTTGGCTTCCGTTTCGCGAAGTTCGTTGGTCACGTCGCTCCGCATTTGTTCGTCGAGCTGAAGCACCTGCAGGTCCGTTTCACTGATGTGAGCTTGTACCTCTGCTATCGCTGCGACAAGGCGTCCCGATTCGCCGCGAGCCCGGGTCTTGTCCAGGCTGACATTGCTCAACCTCTCCTTGGACACCAACTTCTTTGCGTAGAGAGATTCGACATCCGCAAGGTTCTTGGTCAGCAGATCCAGAGACTCGTCCGTTGCAGACTGCTGCGATTTGAGGCCATCGATCTGACGTTCCAGCTGCTTCGCGCGGCTTTGTAATTGTGCCTTCTGGCCAGCCAGCGCCGCAGCACGGCTTTCAAACAAGGCACGCTCGCCACTGACAAGTGCCACCACTTGCGGGTCGCCCATTTGAGCGCGAAGGTCGGGCGGGATCTGCATTTCCGGCAGACCCTGGCGCTCGGCCTCCAGTCGGGCCAGACGAATGGTGGCGCGATTGAGGTCCTCGGTGACTATCTGCAGGTTTGCTCGGGTCAATGTGTTGTCCAGCCTGACCAACACATCGCCGGCCTTCACATGATCGCCGTCCTGCGCGAAGATTCCGCCGATGGTGCCGCCGGTTTGATGCTGGACTTTTTTAATGTTGCTTTCGACCACCACGGTTGCGGGCGCAATCACCGCGCCGGCAATCTTGGTCAATCCCAACCAGAGCCCTCCGCCAAAGATCAACAGCAAGCTGGTTGCCAGGCCCAAGAGCAGATTGGCCCGGATGCCATCCGGCTCTGGCTTCGTCTCCAACGAACGGCTTTCGCCACCGGCCGCGACGTATGACGACACGGCAACAGCAGAGCGATACCTCGCATATGCCCGGCTGCACCTTTGTGCGGCGGAACGACAATGTGCTGCTAGGCTCCGGACCAGAGTATCCCAGGGTAGATTGGCTCGAATCCCATCCGGCTCCGGCTTCTCCCCGGTCGGCTGGCCTTCGCCGCCAACCGCAGCATATGACGACATGGTCACGTTAGACACTAAGCAATACCTCACGCATGCCCGCTTGCACCGTGCTGCAGCGGAACGACAATGTTTGTCTTGTCCGGGCGCGGGAAGGGCCGGATCACATTTGCCAGAACGTCTTCGCGCGAGCCGAACGAATGGAGCATCCCGTTCGACAGGACGAGTACCTGATCGATGTTGACGAGAGCGGAGGGGCGATGCGCAACGACGATCACGATACCGCCGCGCTGACGCACTGCCAGGATTGCGCCGGCCAAAGCAGCATCACCGTCTGCATCCAGATTGGAATTTGGTTCGTCAAGAACCACGAGGAATGGATCGCCGTAAAGTGCCCTGGCAAGCCCGACGAGCTGCCTCTGCCCAGCCGAAAGGGCCGCGCCGCCTTCTCCGATGCGTGTTTGAAAACCCTGCGGAAGACGCATGATCATCTTGTCCACGCCCGCAGCCTTGGCAGCTGCCAGCACGCCTTTTGCGTCGCGCTTGCCGCCGAACCTCGAAATGTTGTCGGCGATCGTCCCGTCGAACAGCTCAACGTCCTGCGGAAGGTAGCCAATATGAATGCCGAGCAGTTCTGAATTCCACTGATCGAGCGAGGCGCCGTCCAGTCTTACCGTGCCACGAAGCGGCTTCCATGCCCCGACCAAAGCGCGCACGAGCGTGGTCTTGCCGGAGCCGCTCGGGCCGACGACCGCCAACCCTGCGCCTCTCGCCAAGTGGAAGCTTACATTGAAGATGGTGGGCTTCTGCAGGCTTGGTGGCGCGACGGTTAATTCCTCGACCGCAAGCTCAGCCTTCGGGCCGGGCAGTTCCATTGGCTCTTGCTGGCTATCAAAAGCATCCAGGGCTGCCGACAGCTCGGTATAGCTTTTGCGGGTTGCCAGAAACCCTCTCCAGTTTGCGATCGCCACATCGACCGGCGCCAGCGAGCGGCCCAGCAATATGGACGATGCAATGATCACGCCAGGCGAGGCCTCGCCGCCGATCACAAGGTAGGCACCAAGCCCTAGCACACATGATTGCAGGGCCATTCGGAGCGTCTTCGACAGTGAGCTTGCTGCGCCGACGACGTCGGAGAGCCGTTCCTGGTTCTTCAGATAAAGATGACTGACCTCGTTCCAGCGCCGGCTAAGCGGGGCGGAAAGGCCCATCGCCTGAACAACCTCTGCGTTGCGGCGGCCGGAGTCGGCCAGAAGCCGCTGCGCTACGAGTGTCTCAGATGCACGAGCCGCAGGTTTGCGGCCGATGATCTCGGCAACCACCGTCAAAAACACAACGGCACATGCGCCGAGCGTTGCCAGCACGCCAAGCGCGGGGTGCAGCAGATAGATGACCACCATATAAAATGGTATCCAGGGAGCGTCGAATAAGACTGTCGGCCCGAGCCCGGAAAGAAAGCCACGTAGCTGGTCCAGATCACGAAGCGGGTGTACCCGGTTCGCATCCGGCCCGGCGACGAGGGGCAGGGAAAGCGAGGCTGCGAACGCTTTTTGCTGCAGATTTCTATGCAGGCGGCTGCCGATGCGGACCAACAGGCGAAGCCTCACAAAATCGAGGAGCCCATAGGCCGCGTAAAGTCCCAGCATCCCGACTGTAAATCCGACAAGAGTCGGCACGCTCTGCGAAGGCAGCACGCGGTCATAGACCTGGAGCATGTAGACGGAGCCGGTCAAGGCGAGGATATTTATCAATGCCGAGAAAACGCCTACGCCGACGAGGCCGTGCACACAGCCGAACATTGCGGAGCGGAGATCGAGCGAGCGCCCTTTGGTCGACTTCATGATGTGCGCTCGTTGACGCGAAATTGCCGCGCAATCTCGTCGATTCTTTCGATGAGGGACAAACTTTAACCTTCCGGGAAGCAGCAGCCCCGCCCCGCTGCTGGAAACATTACGAATTGCTTACATACGTGCCTTCTTTGATTAAAATGTAGCAAAATCGTGACGCCAGGCTGAGAATTCGGCAACCGGCTCGCTAGGCTGGGGATAACCGGGTCGAGTAAGGAGATATTCCTAATCATGACACGGCGCAGAAGCTTATGGTCATCTTTGTAGCATCAAGGCTTCAAAGCGTCTGGGGAGGGATCGGTTTTGATTTTGTCGATCGAGAGTTAAACGGTTTTGAGATACACTTCATCGGTACGCAATTGTCGGCCACCAACGCCGGCTAAATCGGGGAGGCGAGTGTCGTGAGCGAAGAGATCAATGTTGCCGATGCCTACGGCAGGGGGCGCAGCACCTTCATGGGATTGCAGTTGCTGGTCTCGCCCGGTGCGCTTGTTCCTCGGCCGGAAACGGAACTGCTCGGCAAGGCCGCTCTCGATGTCCTGAGCCAACTGAACCTGCCGGTGCCTCGCGTTGTCGACATGTGCTGTGGGGCGGGCAATCTGGCGTGCGCCATCGCGCACCACGCTCCCACCGCGCGCGTGTGGGCAAGCGATCTTACCGACGGATGCGTGGAGGTCGCGCGCCGCAACGTCACCCATCTTGAAATCGAGGACCGGGTAACGGTGCTTCAGGGCGACTTGTTCAGCGCCTTCTCAGGGTTGGAGCTCGACGGCACGATCGACGTGATCGTTTGCAACCCGCCCTACATTTCGGAAAAACGGCTCGAGGGCGACCGTTCGCATCTGGTCGAGCTCGAGCCGCGTGAAGCATTCGCAGCCGGCCCCTACGGCCTGAGCATCCACATGCGGGTGCTCAAGGAGGCGCCGCGCTATTTGCGGCGCGGAGGCATCCTGCTTTTCGAGGTGGGGCTTGGCCAGGACCGGCAGGTCATGAGTTTGCTCGAGCGTTCCAAGGCCTATGAGAGTATCCGGGCAGTCACCAACCAGGCCGGTGAGGGCAGGGTGGTTGTGGGACATACGAGGGCGCAGGCGTAAGCATCGCAGCCGCGGCAGGTAGACGCGCTGTCGCGGCTAGAAACGGCCGGGAAGTTGAAAACAGAGTTGCGCGAGATTTCGGGAATCAGTTTCTCTTGCGTCAGTTTCTCTTGCGCATGACGTATTGCGCAATTCCCTCGATGGAATCGAGATTCTCCGGCAGCAGCTCGCTGTCTTCGACCGTGATGCCGAAGGTCTCCTCGATGAAGCCGATAACCTCGAGCACACCCGTCGAGTCCACGATGCCCTGGTCGAGGAGCGAGGTGTCGCTCTCCAGGCTCTCGGGATCGGCTATATAGAAATTCGAAGCCAGGAAAGCGCGAATTTGTTCGCTGCAGGTATCGGTTCTATCCTTGGTAGATAACATTGATTTCGCCTCCGGTACAAAAGATGAATGCTGATCAACTTCGCCCTGGTACCGACTCATGACAGGGCCGTTTTTTTGAGCTTGCCCGTGTCGGTCATCGGCAGACTGGGTACGATGACGATGGACTTCGGAACCATGAAGTTTTCCAGCCGTCTCTGGCACTCTTTCTGCAACTGTTTTTCACCGATCATGCTTCCCTGCTCCATCACGACAAATGCCTTCACTGCTTGCCCGAGCAGCTCGTCCGGAACGCCGATGACCGCGGCTTCCCGCACGCCCGCAATGTTCATCAACACGTTTTCCACTTCCTTCGGCGCTATCTTCTCTCCGCGCGATTTTATGATCTCGTCGCCGCGACCGACGAAGTAGAGGTAGCCCTCGGCGTCCATCCGGCAGTAGTCGCCGGTGTATAGGACCTGCTCACCCGGCAGCGGGCCGGGCTTGAGCTTCCTGGCTGTCGCCTCCGGCTTGCCCCAATAGCCCTTCATCACCGTCGCTCCGCGGATGACGAGCTGACCAACGACGCCGGGGCCGACCCGCCTGTCATGCTCGTCGACAATCCACATTTCCGTATTGGGGATGGCGATCCCGACGCTCGACGGCTTTCGCTCCAGATCCTCCGGCGGCAGGTAGGTGCAGCGCTTGCATTCGGTAAGGCCGTACATCGAATAGATGCGGGCGCCAGAAAACAGCTCCTGCAGCAGGAGAATGTGCTTGAGCGGCAGGGCGGCCGCAGTGTTCGTGACGTAGCGAATACTCGAAAAATCCTGATCCCTGAGAGACCTGAGCTCCCCGAGTGCGGCGAAGATGGTCGGTACGCCGGGAAAACCCGTCACCCTTTCTTGCTTGATCAGCCCAAGGATCTGCGCCGGGAAGGCGAACGAGCGCTCAAGCACCAGCCGGGCGCCCGCGCCGAATGCCATGATCATCTGGTAAAGACCGTAGTCGAAGGCGAGCGGCAGGACATTGAGGATCACCTCGTCTTCGGCAAGCGCCAGGTATGAGGAAATCGAGGCGCACGCGGCGATCATGTTTCGATGCGTCAGCATCACGCCCTTGGGCTCGCCCGTCGAGCCGGACGTATAAATGATCGCAGCGAGATCGATGTCGATGCAGCGGCGCGCGGGCGGCGTGCTGCGGGCTGCCGCGACCGCGGCGTCCCAGCGCACAGCATGCGGCAATTCTTGCAGGTCGCTGGGTTCGATCGGCCCGGAGACGATCATGCGGCGCAACGATGGGCAATTCCGCGCCGGCTCCCTGAAAATCGAGTGCAGGTGTTTGTCGGTGATCAGTGCCGTCGGGCGGCAATCGTTGAGCAGATAATCAAGCTTGTCGCTTTTGGTGAGCGGATTGACGATGCACACCACGGCGTTGGCCTTGAGCACCGCCCAGAACGCAACGACGGCCTCGACAGTGTTGTCGGCGAAGACCACCACGCGATCGCCACGCGCAATTCCGGCATCGGTCAAATGGTGCGCTATGGCGTTCGAACGCATATCAAGATCGCCATAGGTGACACGTTGATTGCCGCACACCAGGGCCACCTTCTCGCCGAGCCGGCTGGCAGAGTGGGTGAGATAGTCGTGCAGGAGCGGTACGGCGCCATGCATCATGCGAGCACCTCTTCGCGGTGTTCGCGGTCGATATCGATGCTGAGTTTGAGCGTGCGAGCCCCACTCGGACGGCTCGCGATAAATTGCCGATGAAGAAGCTGCGTCGACAGCACCCCGACCAGCGCCATATTGTCGGAGTTGGACAGGTCGCCGTCGCCGGCGCTGGCCTGGCACTTGCTCAGGAGCCGGGTAACCGACTTGGGATCGAAGACGTTCGCTTCGCGCAGCGCCGCCTCCGAAAGTGCTTCGCGAATGTAGGCCGGAGCGCCATCTGCGACAAAGCAAAGCGCGTTGGGAGCCCGGTAAGGCTGCTTCTTGCGGGTGACGATTTCCGACGGCACGATCGGCTGCGCTACGCGCTTCAGCACATGCTTTTCATCGAGCACGCGCAGCTTGTAGGCGGCCGGAAGCGAATTCGCGAGTCTCACGAGTCCATGATCGAGGAACGGGAAGCGCCCCTCGACGGAATGAGCCATCAGCATTCTGTCCCCTTGTGAGGAAAGCAGGTATCCCGACATCAGCGTCTGAATCTCTATATACTGGTCCTGCGCAAGAGAGCCCCATCGCGAAAACTCCGGCGGCAGGCGGGCAAGCAGCTCGGACACGGCGTTGCGGCGCTCCGTTTGAGCGCGCATGTCTGCCGAAAACAGCCGCTTGATGGCGCTTGTGGTACGCCAGCGCGTGCCATGCGCAAAACCAGGCGCGTCACAGGCGTGGATGTCGCGCCCGAAGAACTGGCGTGCCATCGCCTGCTGCTGCACCGGCGAGCGGCTGAGATAGGGATAGAGGCGCTCCAGCAGCCGCGAGCGTCGCGTCGAGGCGGGCTGGCGTCCCCAGAAGCGGCGGACCTTGCCCTCGCGGAACAAATCGTAGCCGGCGAACATTTCGTCGGCCCCTTCGCCGGTCAGCACGACCTTGATGCCATGCTGGCGCACCAGTCTCGAGAGCAGGAACAGCGGCGCCGGCGCGGTCCTGAGGATTGGCCGCTCGGTGTGGTAGATCACCTCAGGGAAGATGCCAGCGATATCGCTGCGCGAAACAACCACCTCATGATGGTCACTGCCGGCCACGCCGGCAACCAGGCGCTGGAAATGCGTCTCATCATACTCGGCGTCGGCAAAACGCAGCGAGAAAGTCTGGAAGCGCTCGCCCGCGAAGCGTCTCCCCAGCGTGGCGACGAGCGAGCTGTCGAGCCCGCCGGACAAATAGCAGCCGACCGGCACGTCGGCGCGTACTATCCTGAGCGCCGTCGCGGCTTCCAGGGCGCTGCGCACTTCCTCCACCGCGTCATCAAGCGAGCCGGTGAATTCATCATCGCCGGGTCCGTCAACCTCTGGATAGTCAGGCTTCCAAAAAGCCCGCTCCCGGACGACGCCGCTGTCATAAATGCGGACATGCCCCGGCGTGAGTTCGCTTACTCCTCCAAACACGCCTTGTGGCGGCGCGACAGTCCAGAGTGTGAAAGTCTGATCGATGCCGGCTGGATCGAAGGCGCGGGGTATATCCGCATCGGCCGCGAAAATGGCCTTCACCTCGCTGGCGAAGTAAAGCCGTCCGCCATGCTCGCAAAAGTGCAGCGGGCAGATGCCGAACCGATCCCGAGACAAGACGAGACGACCTGCCACGGAGTCCCAGATGGCGACTGCCCACTGCCCATTCATTCGCTCGAAGGCGGCCTCGCCCCAGGCATGATAGGCATGGACGATGACCTCGGTGTCGCTGCGTGTGCGGAAGCGATAACCGAGCGCGACCAGATCTTGTCGCAGCTCGACGTAATTGAAGATTTCGCCGTTGAAGACGATCCACATTGTGTCGCCCGCGCCGGCGAGTGGCTGCTGGCCGCTTGCGAGATCGATGACGGACAGGCGGGCATGCGCCAATCCTGCACGTCTGTCCCGGTAAAGGCCGCGCTCGTCCGGGCCGCGATGCGCCAGCGCCCCCGCCATACGTATCAGCGCATCCCGGGAAGGGGACGCCGCTGCGGCGCTCAGCGACACAATTCCGGCGATGCCGCACATCGCCTAGCCCTCGCCCATTGAAGAGGACACCAACGGCCGCGCGTGAAGATAACGTGCGGCGCGCCGCTTGCTGTCGATATCCTTGAAAACCTTCTGGACCTGCATCACGGTGAGGCCGGTTGCCTCAGCGACGTCTTCGTCGGCGATCCCATGGTTCAAGCCGTAGAGGCACAAATCCATCAGATAATAAGGAAGCGCGAAGTAGAACTCCTCCTGACTCTGCGCCATCGAGAAGGTGTCTGTGGTGGGCGGTCTGCGCCGGACCTCTTCCTCCACCCCAAGATATTCGGCCAACTGGTAGACCTGGGTCTTGTAGAGGTGGACGATTGGCATCAGGTCGGCAATTCCGTCGCCCTGCTTGACGAAGAAGCCCTGGTCGTACTCCAGGCGGTTCGGCGTGCCCGCTACCGCGTAGTTGAGGCGGTCGGCATGGTAGTATTCGGTCATCTTGCGCAGGCGCTGCTTGTAGTTGGTTGCAGCGACGATCTGCAGATAGGCTGCCGACGGCAGGCGCACCGTGTCGGTCCTGCCCTCGGGGTCCTGAACCGTGAGGCGCGTGATGTTGAGACCGTTGCTCTCGAGAACCGAGGCGAGCACCAGCTTGCATTTCCAGCCGCCCCCATATTCGGGAACGACGGTCTGGATTGCTTCGGTCTGCCGTCTATAGGCGCCGATCGCTTCCAGGGCCGGCGTTATATCCTCCAGGATCGTTTCGATACCAAGGTGTGCGGCGACAATGCGGCCGAGCCTCAGTGAGTCGCCGGAGGAATGGCGCTCCGGCATGAATATCCCGAGGACCTTGCCTTTCCCAAAGGCGCGAACACACAACGCCGCAACGACGGAGCTGTCGATGCCGCCTGAGAGGCCGACAACCACCCCTCGACGTCGCAGCGTGCCGAAGACCTGCTGGCGCAAGATCTGGACGATGCGATCGACTTCCGCGCCAGCGTCGAGCACCAGGGCGTCTTTGCCGAATGTTGAGATCAGGTCGATGGCTTGTACTCCAGTTTGCGAGACTCGATTGGCGAATAGGTTTTCGCCACCGCTTTCTCGATAAGGGGACGATTGGTGGCGAGGTGAGGCTCTACAACCAGATCGATGTGGCTGCCGACGATCGGAATCACGTCGAGATGGGCGAAGACGCTATCCCAGCCGATTGCCAGAGGCATTCCGGGTCGAGCACAGCGGAACAGGGTGCCTGTGATCGGCAGCGCCGGCTTTGGCTCGGCCACCCACTGGAAGAAGGCTTGCGCGCGCAAAACCTCTTGCAGTTCCAGTTTGGTTCTAAAGCTCGTCGCGTTGAACTGTCCTTGAGCGAAGCGGTCGAGAAACTGGACCAGTTGTGCCTCGCGCTTCATTGCCACGGCGACTTTCGCGAGGGCGCGGCAAGCCATCCGGTAAGCGGACACGCGGTTGGTTCGGATTCGATTGACTGTGCGCGTAAACGTCTCCCAGCGGGCGCTTCGCTCCCCGACGAGGCTGGTGTCGAGGATGCCGAGGAACTTTACGGTTCGCCCCGCTGCCAGCAGCCGCGCCGCAACTTCGAAGGCAACAGCGCCGCCGAGCGAATGGCCGAGAAGTCGTACATGGCCCGAGGGTTGGGCGCGGCGGATCTGGTCGACGGCGGCGTCGGCCATATCGGCGAGGCTGTCTTGTCCGCGCAGTATCATAGCCAGGGCCGGATACCTGATCGGGGCAACACGGGTCACCTTGCCCATCGCTGCTGCAAAGGCAGCAAGGCTCGGGCCATAGCCGACGGACCCCGGGAACAGAAAAAGAATGGGAGGGTCGTGCTTCTGGGCGCGCGCGCTTTGATCGCCTGCCTGGGCGGACACGACCGCCTTGACCATTTGCTCCAGGCTCATCCCGACGGTGAAGGCCTCAAGGCCGAGTTCCTGCCCGATGGCGCTTTCGATTTCCATGACGCAGTGCAGCAGCTTCAGCGAATCTCCTCCGGCGTCATCCCAGCGTCCTGCCGCCACGCGCGTATTGAGAATGCTGGTCCATGCCCGCTGGACAACCTGCTGCGCGGTCAGCTTGCCTCGCGGCTCGAGCGGACGCGCGGTCGCCGCTGTCTCTCTGGCTGAAAGATCCATCTCTGCAAGTGTCGTGATGTCGACTTTGCCGCTCGGCAGACGCGGAATCTCGGCGATCGTGTGCAACCGCAAGGGACGCAGCGGCGGCGGCAGATTGGTCCTGACAAGCTGGCGAAGCTCGTCCGAAAAGGTCGCTTCGGCCGAGCGCCGAGGAACAGCAAAGGCGACAAGCTCATTCGCGGCCGTCACGATTGCCACGGCATCCGCGACAGAGGATGCACAACGCAGCACCCGTTCGAGTTCGGCTGGCTCGACGCGTCGACCGTTGATTTTTACCTGGCGCCCCTTGCGACCGACGATGTGCAGTAGGCCTTGATCATCAAGTCGAACGAGGTCACCTGTCGCGAAAATCCGAAGGCCTGGATCGTGCGGGTCTGATGTTGCCGGCACAACCGCCCCGTCCTCCCAATGGCCAAGCAAGACATACGGGCTCCTGATCAGAAGCTCTCCGCTGCGGCCCGGTTGAACGCGGCGGCCCGCTTCGTCGACAATTGCGAAGGTGATTCCAGGCAGCAGCCAGCCAACTGGAACCGAATCTCCATGCTCTGGCCAGTCTCGCGGCAGGAACCATTGCGAGCCGGTGGTCTCGGTTGACGAGTAACCGATCTGGATAAGGCACGTATCGGAGACGGCCTTGCGCAGCAGGGCGATGTCGGTCCAGGGCACCTTCTCGCCACCGATCCGGGCGACTCTGAGTGAATGGAACGCTTCCGCAGGTCCGTCTGCCATAAGCGCGCGAAGCAGTGCCGGCACCAGATAGGTGATTGTCACGTCTTCGGATCGCACCAGGCGTTGAACGGCGCGCAAGCCGACCGCTTCGACTTCGACCAGATGCAAGGTGGCGCCGGTGAGAAGAGCAGCAAGAATCTCCCGGCACCCGGCGATTGTGGCGGGTCCTGTCAATGGCAGGAAAACATCATCCGAGTTGATGTGGCACGCATCGACATATTGCTGGACCCGGCACAGCAAGCTGCGCTGGCTGTTAACGATGCCTTTGGGCCGGCCCGTACTCCCTGACGTATAAAGCACGATGGCGGGCGCATCGACCGAGACGGAATAAGAACGAGGCACTTGCCCAGTCTGCGAGGCCGCACTGGTCGACACATCGATCCAACTGACCAGGTGAGGCAAACCATCGGGTCGGACATTGCCCTCGCCCAGGACAGCTGAGAGCCGCGCCCCGGCCACGATTTCAAGGATACGCGAGCTAGGATCTCGCGCGTTGAGTGGCACCGAAGGCCGCCCAGCCGTCATGCTTGCCAGCATGGCAATGGGATACCAGGCCGAGTTGGCCTGAAGAATCCCTATCGCCTGTCCGTCTGGGACGGCCGCCGCGATCTGGTGGGACAGCGTCTCGACTGACCGGAGGAGCTGGGAATAGGTCAGACGATTGGCGCCGTCGCTGATTGCAAGCTTGTCGGGGTACTGGCGGACGACATTTCTCAGGTGATCGAAGGCCGCAATGTTGGTAAAATCGACGCCCAATCTTTGAAATGGGCGCAGTACGGGACCACCCTGATCCAGTGCGTATTGTGGGACACTTGACCAATTATCGGAGGTCGTTGTCTGACAATCCACCGCTAGATCCTGATCCGCGACTTCTGATCCCAAATATGCCGAAGACATGAGTTGCCTACGCTAAGATTAGGGTCACTTATCGCCCCCCGCCCCAATCTTTTCATCGATCATTCTGATGATGCCCTGATCTTCCCTCAAGGACGCTTGGTTAGTCGCTTCGCCTGTTTCGCAAGCCGCCGGCCGAGCCAATCATGCCGGGCTCGCTGGCTGTTGTGGTGCGCATGACACGGACACATACCAAGGCGGGCTCGAAGACCAAGGTGGGGTCGAAGATGGAATTGCCGCTATTCAGGCATATTGCCTATTCGGTGGTTCTTCCGGACGATACCGGCGATGCTTCGGTGTCGGAATAGCTGCCGGGGACGAAACAATAGGCATAGATCTGTCCCCGATTTTCGTCGGTCACGCGGATCCAATCCTTTTCCCACGTTCGGAAGGTAATACGCCCGCCCGTCATCATAGCTGCGGCTCTGAACGGACTCGGCGCGTTGACAACGCGCACCGAGATAACATCGTCGCCGTCCATACGCTCGACGAGATACGTCTGCATGAAAGCCTCCCCATGCCCCGCTAGATCACCCGCACTTTAACGCCGGCTAATGAATTCGGTTGCAACTACTTGGCGACACTTTGGGTCCGATACTTTCCGTACCCACCGGCAACTTGGTCCTCCGTATCCGTCAGGTTTTTCAGCGACGGGATGCCAGTTCAGGGGAAGGCAGGCTGATTGCGGCCATGCCGGCGACATGCCAATCTGCGCCGCAACGTTAGGCCCCCGCCTCCGCGGGCAATGGAAAAGGCGCTCGAATGGGCTCCTTTATGCTGTCCGTGATCTGGCATTCTGCCCGCGATTTGGCCTCATGGACGACCCTGCAGGCCTTTGCGGGAGATCCACATAGCGCGGCGTCGCCATCACCGAGGCATAGCAATGTGCGTCGGCAGAGAAATGGGACGGTTCGAGGTTTTCTGAACCTGCCTCACGACGACTGCGTCGTGTCGACGATCCGTTGGAACAGAAGGCCTGGTGCTGGAACGTCAATCGTATTTGGCCAGGAAGCGCCCGACGGCGCTGAGGCAGTCGTGCTTTTCCTCCACATGCGGCATGTGGCTGGAATTCGGGAAGACCAGGCCTTCAACGTACGGGATAAGATCCAGAAAGGGCTGGACGCAGGCCTCGGTCGCTTCGTCGTAGAAGCCGCGGAAAACCAGGGTCGGCGCCTCGATCCGATGCAGGCGGTCGACGATGGTCCAGTTCCGCATCGTGCCGATGACGTGGAACTCATTGGGACCGTTCATGGTGTGATAGACGGTCGGATCTTCCTCGATTGCCGCAAATGTCCGGGCGACCTCTGGCGGCATCGGAACGACGCGACAGACATGACGGTCGTAGAAAGCCTTCGTCGCCGCAACATATTCGGGGTGATCGGTGGTTCCCGCCGCTTCGTGCCGGTCGAGCGCACTTTGCACATCGGCTGGCAACTCGGCGCGCAATTGCCGGGCTCCTTCCACCCACAGCGCCATCGAGGCCAGCGAATTGGCCAGGATCAATGCCTTGAGCCCCTCAGGGCGGCGCACGGCGTGCTCGGCCGAGAGTATGCCGCCCCAGGACTGGCCGAGCAGTGCATAATGGCCGGCAATGCTGAGATGGGCGAGCAACGCATCGAGTTCGCCCAGGAAGAAATCGACGGTCCAGAAGTCGCCGCCCTTGTCCGGCAGATGGGTCGATTTGCCGTTGCCGATCTGATCGTAGTGGATGACGGCTCGCCCGGTTCCGGCAAGCTCCTTGAATGAGTCCACATAGTCGTGGGTGCAGCCCGGTCCACCATGAGCGACGACCAGGGGCAGCTTGCCCGACACGATGTCCCCGGTCACACGGTACCAGGTGCGATAGCCCTTGTAGTCGCTAAATCCTTCGGTGATCGCATGTGCCGTCACAGTCCAAGCTCCGCATCATGGCGCGGCAGGAGCCACTTTGGTGCACCCCTCCCAAGCCTTGTTTGCGGCCGACGGTACTAAGCGGCCCAGCGCATTTACAGCTAGCACTATTTATAGGTTCGCCGGTTATGGGTTCGCCCGAGGCAAGGCCGATCGCCCGCAGGTCGCGAGCCTCAATGCTCCGGTTCGAGCAGCCGGTAATGGGCGGCGAGCGCGATGGCATGGAAGCGGTTGCGCGCGCCAAGCTTTCGCGTCGCCGCGTTGAGGTGCAGCGTTGCGGTAGGCACCGCGCGGCCAATCTCACGCGCGACCTGCTTGGCCGTCAGTCCGGCAGCGGCCAGGCGCAGGCACTGACGTTCGCGCGACGTCAGATGGACATGTTGGCAGGTGCGGATTCCGGCGTCGAAACCGGCGTAGGCGGAGTCATGCAGCAGATGACCCAGATCTCCGATCTCGGCGATCAAGGGTCTGGCTTGGAGCTCGAACCCGGCCTCCGGATCGGCACGGATCGCGGTGAAGGTGGCGAGATCGCCGCCGGCAAGGCGAATGGGTACGGTGACGCCGCAGGTCATCCTGGTGTCAAGCAAATAGCTGACCACAGGATCGTGCTTGGACTGGAGCACGCGCTGCATGACGGTGCTCTGAACGCCGCTGTGCGACCAGAGAAACGGTCTCGATACGGTGAGCGCGGCCTCCTGCACCGGGTCAAGCTGATAATATCCGCCCTTGCACCAGAGATCCTGCATATCGCGCGGCACGTTGCGCAGAGCCATCAACGAGGGCGTGATCAGCTCGCCCTTGTGACTGACCGGCACGGGCGTATAGTCGTAGATGAATGCGGTGAAACCGATGGGCTCCAGCACCTCCGTTGCCACCGCCATGGCAGCGTCGATGCTCATTCCGGTTTGGAACCGGCTCTCTAGATCGCCTGGAAGGCTTTGCATCGGGCAAGCTTACCCGCTGATGATTGCTTGTCAAATAGCCATGTCGGCCGGCTGCTCAACAAATAGGCGGGGATAAGCCTGTCCGACCCTATCTATCTTAATAGCTATCCCGTCCGGCTTCGCTCGCCGTAGTCTTTTGCGATTGGGCCAAGTAGCGGACACCGTTCGCAAACCCAGACTGTTTCAGTCGCGCAATGGTCGATCGACCGGGTTCAGCGCGGCAAAAGCCGACACGCCTCCATGAGGGAACAAATATGCGACCCCAAAAAGCATTTGCAGCGTTGATACCCTGCCTGGCTCTGCTCGGCGTGACCATGATGTCGCCGGCAAGCAGTGCCTTGGCCACCGAGGGCAAGCCAGGCGGCACACTCCGACTGCTGGCCAATGCCGCGGCAGGTACCGCCGATCCGCACATCAACTACACGCTGCAGTATTTCCAGATCAATTATGTCCTCTACGATGGCCTGGTGACCTACAAGAAGGCCGGGGACAAGACCGGCTTCGAAGTCGTCGCGGACCTGGCGGAAAGCCTCCCGCAGGTCGAGAACGGCGGCAAGACCTACGTCTTCAAGCTGCGCAAGGGCATCAAATTCGCGGATGGCTCGGATGTCACCACGAAGGACGTGGTGGCTTCGTTCCAACGCATCTTCAAGATCAGCGGGCCGACGGCCGGGACCTTCTACAAAGGCATCGTCGGCGCGGATGCATGCTTGAAGGTCCCCGCTGCATGCACCCTCGAAGGTGGCCTGTCGGTCGACGATGCGGCCGGAAGCATTACCTTCAACCTGGTCCAGCCGGATGCCGAGTTCCTGCAGAAGCTGGCCGTTCCACACGCGTCGATCCTGCCGGCGAGCGCGCCGCTGAAGGACGCCGGCACCGATCCGATCCCGGGTACCGGACCGTACATGATCGCCAGCTACGACCCCAACAAGCTAATGAAGATTGTGCGCAATCCTCACTTCAAGGAATGGAGCAAGGAAGCGCAGCCGGCCGGATATCCGGACGAGATCGACTATGAATTCGGCCTTACCGACGAGGCGGCGGTGACGGCGGTCGAGAATGGCCAGGCGGACTGGATGTTCGACCCACCGCCGTCCGACCGTCTCGCCGAACTCGGCACCAAATATGCCGCGCAGGTCACGGTTCACCCGCTGACGGCAATGTGGTATGCGCCGATGAACACCAATCTGGCGCCGTTCAACGACATCCGCGTTCGCCAAGCCGTGAACTTCGCGATCGACCGCGCCGCGATCGTCAAGCTGTTCGGCGGCAGCAATCTGGCGCAGCCGGCCTGTCAGATCCTGCCGCCGGGCTTCCCGTCATTCGCAGCCTATTGCCCTTTCACCGCCAATCCAGGTGAGAAGTGGTCGGCGCCGGATATGGACAAGGCCAAGCAATTGGTCGCGGAATCGGGAACCGCAGGTCAGGAGGTGACGATCATCACCGAGGACACCACGGTCTCCAAGGCGATCGGCGTCTACCTGCAGGATGTGCTCAACCAGCTTGGCTACAAGACGTCGGTCAAGCCGATCTCGCAGAACATACAGTTCACCTACATCCAGAACACCAATAACAAGGTGCAGATTTCGATCTCGCAATGGTTCCAGGATTACCCGGCGCCATCGAATTTCCTGCAGGTCTTGTTCAGCTGTGCCTCGTTTACGCCGGGCTCCGACGCCTCGGTCAATATTTCGGGGTTCTGCGACAAGTCGATCGACGCATCGATGGACGAGGCAGAGGCAGCCACCATCGCCGATCCGGCCAAGGGCGCGACACTCTGGACCGCCATCGACAAGGCTGTGACGGACAAGGCTCCGGTCGCTGTCCTGTTCACGCCAAAGCGCGTCGATGTGATCTCTTCCAGGCTGAAGAACTTCACCTTCAGCCCGCAATTCTACTGGATTGTCAGCCAGTCCTGGGTGGAATAGCCGACCGGAGCCAATGCGACGGAGTGCCGCTGGCTCTCCGTCGCATTTCCTTTTCCGGCGGATCAGCACATCTTCCAGGCCGCGATTTTTCCCAGGCAATCCTGTTCATGGTCAATGTCATTGCGGACCAGCCTGCCATCCCGGTTCGCCGGGCCACCGATGGCCCGTGGCGCACCGCTTGGCGCAAGCTGAAAGGCGATCGTTCGGCAATATCTGCCTTCGCCGTGCTCGTCGTCATCGTGATCGCCTCGCTCGCGGCGCCGCTTTATGCGCGATACGTCTCCGGCACCGATCCATTTGTGACCAATCTCAATGGCGAGATCGTCGTCGATGGGGTGACCCAGCCGGTGCTGCAGCCCTCCACCGAAGGCCTTGGCCTCGGCATGACGCCGGTCGGGCCGACCTGGCGCATCGGCCCCTATATGCTCGGTGCCGACAACCAGGGCCGTGACGTCGCGGCGCGGCTGCTCTACGGCGGACGGGATTCGCTGTTGATCTCGGGTGCTGCAGCCGTGCTGTGCCTTGTCCTCGCGACATTCCTGGGGGTCGTTTCCGGCTTCTTCGGCGGCATCGTCGACATCGGCCTGTCGCGCATTCTCGACGTGCTCTGGGCTTTTCCGATTTTCCTGTTGGCGATTTCGTTGTCGATCGTGCTGATTGCGCAGAGTATCCAGATCGGTCCGTTCGAAATCCGCTCCGGCAGCCTGTGGCTACCGGTCTTCATCATCGGCATCGTCTATGTGCCCTATGTGGCGCGGCCGATCCGCGGCCATGTCCTGACCTTAATGCATGCCGAATTCGTCACCGCTGCGATCGGCCTTGGCGCATCGCCCTGGCGCATCCTTTTGCGCGACATCATGCCCAATGTGGTGACCCGCATCATCGTTTTCGTGCCGTTGATCCTGGCGCTCAACATGATGACGGAATCCTCGCTGTCGTTCCTGTCGATCGGCGTGCAGCCGCCGGATGCCAGCTGGGGCACGATCATCCAGGACGGCCAGGGCCTGCTCTATTCGCGGCCGGTCGTGGCACTGGCGCCGGGGCTAGCCATTGTGATCACGGTGCTGGCCCTAAACATTCTGGGCGACGGCGTGCGCGACGCGCTCGATCCGAAATCCTCGCCGAGGGGCGTCTAGTGGTTGCCGCGCTCGGCTTCCGGCTTGGCCAGATGGTGCTGGTTATGTTCGGTATCAGCGTCGTCGCTTTCCTGATCTTCTTTGCGACGCCTGGCGCTGATCCATCGGCGCGCATTGCCGGCCGCAATGCTTCGCAAGAGACGCTGATCCAGGTGCGCCACGATTTCGGTCTCGACCGGCCATTGCCGGTGCAATATGGGCTGATGATGAACCGGCTTTTCGTCAGCCGCGATCTCACCTCCTTCGTCAATCGCGGGCAGCGCGTCATCCCGACCGTGATAAGCGCCATTCCCGTGACGCTGTCGCTGGTCGGCGGCGCGGCAGTGCTGTGGGTGCTCGGCGGATTGATCGTCGGTGTGATCGCAGGCGCAACGCGCGGTACATTCATTGATCGCGCGCTGATGATCCTGAGCCTGGTAGGCGTGTCGATCCCGGTCTTCTGGCTGGGCGAGGTCGCCAACCTGCTGACGCAAAGCCGCTGGCACGACAGCTGGCTGTTTTCCTGGGTTCCTCCGCTCGGCTACATCCCCCTGACCGAGAATCCCTGGGGCTGGTTCAAGGCGCTCGTCATTCCGTGGTTCACGCTGGCAACCCTTTATGTCGGCCTCTACGGCCGGGTGCTGCGGGCAAGCCTGATCGAGATGATGCAGGAGGATTTCATCCGCACCGCCCGAGCCAAGGGGATCGGCGAGCGGCGGGTGGTGCTGCATCATGGCCTCAGGACCTCGCTGGTCGCATTTGTTACCATGTTCGGCCTCGACTTCGGTGCCCTGGTCGGTGGCGGCGCGCTGCTGACCGAAGTGGTCTTCGGACTGCAGGGCGTCGGAAAACTGACCTACGAGGCGCTGCAGACGCTCGATCTGCCGATGATCCTTGCCACGGTGATCTACGCCGCCTTCTTCGTGGTGATGGCAAACTTCGTCGTCGACGTGGTCTTCGTCTTCATCGACCCGAGGGCTCGCGATGTCGGCTGATGCTCCTCTTCTGGTGGTCAAGGACCTCACCGTCTCCTTCCGCAGCGACGAGGGCCTGGTGCGCGCGGTGGGAGGTGTTTCGTTCTCCGTCGAGCAGCGCGAGATCGTCGGTGTGGTCGGCGAATCCGGTTCGGGCAAAAGCCAGACCTTGCTCGCCATTATGGGGTTGATCGACAGCCCCAACGCTATCGTCTCCGGTTCCATCCGTTTCATGGGACAGGAGCTGATCGGGCTCAAGCGGCGTGCGCTCGATGCCATTCGCGGCCGCCAGATCGCGATGATCTTCCAGGATCCGATGTCTGCGCTCACCCCGGTGCATACGATCGGCAACCAGATCGGCGAGCAGGTCCGCGCGCATGAAAAAGTGTCGGCGAAAGCGGCACGGGCGAGGGCCGTGCAATTGCTGGATGCGGTCGGCATCGCAAATCCGGATCGGGTCATCGACAGCTACCCGCACCAGCTTTCCGGAGGTATGCGCCAGCGCGCGGTGATTGCCATGGCGCTCTCGTGCAACCCGGCGCTGCTCGTCGCGGATGAACCGACTACAGCCCTCGATGTTACCGTGCAGGCGCAGATCCTCGAACTGATCGGACGATTGCGCGACCAGTTCGGTTCCGCTGTGATCCTGGTCACGCACGATCTTGGCGTCGTCGCCGAAGTCGCGGACCGGGTACTGGTGATGTATGGCGGACGCTTTGTCGAGGAGGGCGGCAAGAGCAGCGTGTTCCGGGCGCCGCTGCATCCCTACACATGGGGCTTGTTCGGCTCGATCCCGCCGATGGAGGGACCACGTTCAGCCCGGCTCGCTGCCATTCCGGGAATTCCGCCGTCGCTCTCCAACCTGCCGAAAGGCTGCGCCTTCAGCCCCCGCTGCGCCTTTCGCCATGACGCCTGTTTGGTTCAACTGCCGATCATGCAAGGCGAGAGGCATCGCGCCGCGTGCCTGTTGCCGGAGCCTACGCGCAGACAATTCGCTGCCCAGAGGCCTGGCGGCGTGGTGGAGATGCAACGATGAATGCCATGCCACGCGAACGTCCGCTGCTTCGTGCCGGCGACCTGTCGAAGCGCTATAGCGTCGGCCGCTCGATCTTCCCGGCGCAGCGCCGGACCGTGCATGCGGTTGATACGGTGTCGCTCGACATCTGGCCCGGGGAGACCCTCGGCATCGTCGGCGAGTCCGGTTGCGGCAAATCCACGCTTGGCCGGTGTCTGGTGCGTCTGACCGAAATCAGCTCGGGGTCGCTGGAATTCGAGGGCCGCGACATCAGCGACGCCTCCCAGCGCCAGCTTCGTCCGTTGCGGCGGCAGATGCAGATGGTCTTTCAGGATCCCAGCGCTTCGCTCAATCCGCGCCGGCGGGTCGGCGATCTGCTGGCCGATCCGTTCCGCATCCATGAACGCCTCTCGGCATCGGAAATGGCGGACCGCGTGGCCGAGCTCCTGCGCCGGGTCGACTTGTCGCCCCAGCACGCATCGCGCTACCCGCACGAATTCTCCGGCGGCCAGCGCCAGCGTATCGGCATCGCCCGCGCGCTGGCGCTGCGGCCACGGCTGATCGTGGCCGACGAGCCGGTCTCGGCGCTCGACGTGTCGATCCAGGCGCAGATCGTCAATCTGCTCGCCGACCTGCGCGAGGAGTACAACCTGACTTATGTGTTCATCGCTCACGACCTTTCCGTGGTGCGTCAGATCTCGAGCCGTGTGGCGGTGATGTATCTGGGATCGATCGTGGAGAGCGGACCGACCGACGAGGTCTTTGCGGCGCCCAGACATCATTACACCGCGGCGCTGCGTTCCGCCGTGCCGATACCCAGCATCGACCGGGCGCGGCGCGGCCGGCTGGTGCTCAAGGGTGACCTGCCCAGCCCGATGAGCCCACCCTCAGGGTGCCGGTTCCACACCCGTTGCCCAGCTGCCACCCCGATCTGCCGCAGCGACCGTCCGCTTCTCCAAAGCATTGGCGAGGGCCGCCTGGTTGCTTGCCATCATCCAGCCGGCGGTTGACGAGGGAATTCTCGTTCAGCGATATCGGATCAGGACCGTTCAGCCGTAATCGTCGCTTCGGCGAGAATAGAGGCCGATCTGGACGCCGCACGATCCGACGCTATGACGATGATCTTCGGAATACCCGTTCAGGCGTTCCTCGGCCAATTGCTGGTCGGCCTCATCAACGGCTCGTTCTACGCAATGTTGAGCCTGGGCCTGGCTGTCATATTCGGCCTGATGCGCGTCATCAATTTTGCCCACGGCGCGCTCTATATGCTCGGCGCCTTCGTCGGGTACCTGCTTCTCACCCGGTTTGGCATCGGCTACTGGCCGGCTCTGATCCTGTCGCCGCTGATCGTCGGCGGCTTCAGCGTCGTGGTCGAGCGCCTGGCGCTGTCGAGGCTTTACGACATCGACCCGCTCTACGGGCTGCTTTTCACCTTTGGCCTCGCGCTCGTGCTCGAAGGGGTGTTCCGTTACTACTATGGCGTATCGGGAAGTCCTTATTCCGTGCCGCCGCTGCTCTCCGGGGGAACCAATCTCGGCTTCATGTTCCTGCCTAATTACCGCGGCTGGGTGGTGGTCGCCTCGATGATCGTCTGTTTCGGCACCTGGGCGCTGATCGAGAAGACCAGGCTGGGCTCCTATCTGCGCGCGGCGACGGAGAACCCCGGCCTGGTGCAGGCTTTCGGCGTCAACGTGCCGTTGCTGCTGACCCTTACCTACGGCCTCGGCGCCGCTCTTGCCGGGCTTGCGGGGGTTCTCGCCGCGCCGATCTATCAGGTGAGCCCGCTGATGGGATCTGACCTCATCATCGTCGTCTTCGCCGTCGTCGTGGTCGGCGGCATGGGATCGATCCTCGGGGCGATCGTCACCGGTTACATGCTTGGCCTCGCCGAAGGCCTGACCAAGGTCTTCTATCCCGAAGCCTCCAATCTGGTGGTCTTCGTCATCATGGCAATCGTGCTTCTGGTCCGGCCAGCCGGCCTGTTCGGAAGGGATGCCTGAGATGGCCGAACTGACACTTCGCGAGACGCGTGCCAAGAATTCGGCACGGCTTGAATGGGCGCTGGTCGGGCTCGGCATCCTGGCGCTGCTGGTGGCGCCTTTCTTCGTCTATCCGATCTTCCTGATGAAGATGCTGTGCTTTGCGATGTTTGCCTGCGCGTTCAACCTTCTGCTCGGCTACACCGGGCTGTTGTCCTTCGGCCATGCGACATTCTTCGGCGGGGCGGCCTATTTCACCGCATACGCGGTCAAGGTCTGGGGCTGGCCGCCGGAAGCGGGCATCCTGCTCGGTGTCCTGGGAGCTGCGCTGCTCGGCCTTGTGATGGGCTTCTTTGCCATCCGCCGGCAAGGCATCTATTTCGCCATGATCACGCTGGCGCTGTCGCAGATGTTCTTCTTCTTTTGCGTGCAGGCGCCGTTCACCGGAGGTGAGGACGGCATCCAGGGCATGCCGCGCGGCAGGCTGCTTGGAATGCTCGACCTGAACGTCTCGATGAACATCTATTATTTCGTGCTGGCGGTCTTCCTGATCGGCGTGTTCGCCATCTGGCGCATCATCAACTCGCCTTTCGGCATGATCCTGCGTTCCATCCGGGAAAACGAGAGCTGGGCCATTTCGCTGGGCTATTCCGTCGCCAACTACAAGCTGGCGGCTTTCGTCATGTCGGCAACATTGGCCGGGCTGGCCGGCGCGCTCAAGGCGATCGTTTTTCAGTTTGTCACGCTCACCGACGTCACCTGGCAGATGTCGGGCGAGGTGATCCTGATGACGCTCCTCGGCGGCATCGGCACCATGGCCGGGCCGATCATCGGCGCCAGTCTGGTCGTCGGCCTGGAAAACACGCTCGCCACCTCGAACTTTCCGGTGACCATCGCCACCGGCCTGACCTTCATGGTCTGCGTGCTGGTTTTCCGGCGCGGTATTGTCGGCGAGGTCTTTGCGCGGTTTCTCGGGCCAAAGGGTGACGCGAAAGACTGAACGGCTCAGTTCCGCCTCGCTAGGCGATGCGCAAGCCTTGCGCGTCGAGAAGCACGCAGCCCAGCGGGTCGAAGCAGACATCGACCGCTTCGCCTTCACGCAGCGGCTGGCCGTCGATCAACGTGTTGGCGCGCACCAGCGTGCCGGCGCCGATGTCGATCTCGTAGACCGCATTGCCGCCGAGATAGGAGGTCGAGACGATCCGTCCCGCCAGCCTGTTGGTAGCACCGGCGGTACCGACGGTAAGCTTCTGCGGGCGAACGACGACGGTGACCGCGCTGCCGGTCGCGAGCGCCTTCGGCGCGGCCGCCTTTACGACATGGCCGCTGGCCAGCGCGATCGTCGCCATCTTGCCGTCCATCACTGTCACGCTGCCGGGCAGCATGTTGGCCTTGCCCAGGAAATTGGCGACGAATGCGGTGGCCGGCTGGTCATAGACCTGCGCGGGAGAGCCGATCTGCTCGATCAGGCCGGCGTTCATCACGACAATGTGGTCGGACATCGACAAGGCTTCTTCCTGGTCGTGCGTCACGAAGATAGCGGTGATGCCCGTCTCCCTCTGGATTTTCTTGATCTCGACGCGCATGTCCTCGCGCATATTGGCGTCGAGCGCCGACAAGGGCTCGTCCAGCAGCAGCACTTCCGGCTCGAAGACGATGGCGCGGGCCAGTGCGATGCGTTGCTGCTGGCCGCCCGAGAGCTGCGACGGCAGCTTTGTCTCACTGCCGGGCAGCCGCACCATATCCAGCGCCTTCTTGACCCGGCGCACGATTTCCGGTTTCGGCACGTTTCGGTATTTCAGGCCGAATGCGACGTTGTCGAAGACGTTCTTGTGCGGAAAGAGCGCGTAGTTCTGGAACACCAGACCAATGTTGCGCTTATAGATCGGGATGTCGTCGACCCGCTTTCCGCCGATCGAGATCTGGCCACCGGAGATGTCGACCAGGCCCGCGATCGATCGCAGGATCGTCGTCTTGCCGCACCCGGACGGCCCCAGCAAGGTGACGAAACTACCCTTGCGGATCGCCAGTGAAAAATCGCGCACAGCGGCGAACTTGCCGTAAAAAATATCGATGTCGCGAAACTCGACCGCAGGCTTTTCTATAGGTTGCTGCCTCTCGCTCTGGGCGAGCGGGTCGCCATCAGCCCCGGCCGAAGCCGGCCGGGGCTGCTGGTCGTGGCTGTTGTCGTCATGCACCTTTCGACACCCTGTCCCATTGCTTGGTCCAGGCGTCTTCGTTCTTCGCCCAGTAGAGCGGATCGGCGAAGGTCAGCGATTTCATCGATCCGGTCGGGTCGAAGGCCGGAAGCGCCGCGATCCTGTCGGTCAGCTTCACCTTGGTCGGGTCAAGCGACGGCGGATAGTTCTGGCCCTCGGCGACGGCGATCGAGGTGGCCGGATCCAGCATGAAGTTGATCAGCTCCTCGCATTCGGCCATGGGCGATCCCTTGAGCACTAGCATGTCCTCCATCCATGCGTATGAGCCGGCAGGATCGAGATAGCCGATCGGCTGGCCCTGCTGCTGCAGGGCGGCGACACGTCCTGACCAGGCGTCAGTGACGACGATCTCGTTTCGCGACAGGAGGTCCATGAGTTCCGCGCCGGAACTCCAGAACTTCTTGGCCAGGTCGCGGGTCTCGCGAACCTTGGCCCAGACGACGTCCATGTCCTGGATGTTGTTGGGGTCCTGTTTCGTCTGCAGCGCCGCATACCAGACGCGCGTCGTCATATCGGCGTAGCCGCCGATCTTGCCGGCATATTTCTTGTCGGTAAGCAGGTTGGCGCCCTTTTCCTTGGCTTCCTGCGGCGAGATGACCTTGTTGTTGTAGGCGATGCCGGTGGTGCCGTAATCATATGGCACTGCCGACAGCTTCGGCGTGATCTTGCGGAACGGCTCGATCATGGCGGTCAGCACATTCGCCATGTTCGGAATGTTCGCCTCATTGATCTCCGAATTGAAACCGCCATTGACGTATTTGATGTAGTAGTTGACGCCGGAAGAATGGACGATCTGGAAGTCGCCTGGTTTCGACGTCTTGATCTTGGTGATGATCTCGTTCTCGTCGCCAAAGGTGCCCTGGACGACCTTGACCTTGGACTTGGCGGTGTAAGGCTGGAACGCGTACTTATCGATCGCCTCCTGCACCACGCCGCCCCATCCGTCGAAGCGCACTTCCGAAACCGCGGCCAGCGCCCGTCCCATCCAGGGCATGGAAAGCCCGGTGGCGGCGGCAGCGGCGGCCGTCAGCGTCAGGAATGATCGCCGGCTGATGTCGCCATTGGCATAGCGTTCGTTGAGCCGTTCCAGTCGTTTGGCGGTTGTCAGTTTCATTTCCATTCTCCCATTTTCATCTTCACTTGCCTGCCTTGAACCAGGTGAGGCTTTGCAGGATGAGCCCGCCAGCCAAGGGAATGCCGACCGTCAAAAGGATCATGACGGTTCCGAGCGCGTTCACCTCAGGGCTGATCGAGATCTTCAGCATCGAAAGGATTTGCGTCGGCATGGTCTCGACGCCCGCCGGCCGCCAGAACAGGCTGGCCGAGGTGTTGTCGAACGAAATGGTGAAAGCGAGCAGAACACTGGCAAGCACTGCGGGAATGAGCAGCGGCAGCGTGATTTCGCGGAATGTCGACACACGCGGCGCCCCGAGCGAAAGCGCCGCCTCCTCATAGGAACGCTTTATGCCGATCATGCGCGCCTGGACGATCAGCACCACGTAGGGGAGCGTGAGCAGAATGTGGCCGAGCACCAGCAGCGTCATGCTGCGCGGCTGGTCGACGGCTTTGATCATGACCAGCAGGCCGACGCCGAGTATCGTTTCGGGGACCAGCGCGGGAAGAATGACAAGCGTGTTGATCGCCTGCTTGCCACGGAACTCGAAGCGCACCAGCGCCAATGCCGCCATGATGCCGAGCAGCGTCGTCACCGTTGCCGTCACCAGGGCAATCCACATCGATGTCCGGAAGGCGTCGAGAACCGGCTCGTTGGTGAGCAGCTTTTCGTACCATCGCAGGCTGAAGCCGGTGAGGGGAAAGCCGCCGAACATCGAGGCGTTGAAGGAAAGCACGACCGTGGCGAGGATCGGCGCAAACATGAAGACGTAGACGCACACCGTGATCGCGCCGGTCAGCCGCCACGCCCATCTGCCTTCGCGATCGGGATGATCCGCTCTCATGCACTGAGGCCCTTCATGATCTGCGATAGGCCCATATAGCGGCTGTAGGCGGCCGCGGCCGCGCCGAGCAGAACGAACAGGACGATGGAAAGCGTGGCGCCCATCGGCCAATTGAGCTGCCCCATGATGGTGTCGTAGATCAAGTTGCCGAACAGCGCATCGCGGCTGCCGCCGAGCAGCTGCGGCGTCACATAGGAGCCGGCCGCCAGCACGAAGCAGAGCAGCAGCCCGGCGCCCAGCCCCGGCATCGATAGCGGCAGGGTCACTTCGCGAAACGCCTGCGCGCTGGTACAGCCCATCGAGCGGGCGGCGGCGATCAGCGTGCGGTCGATGCTTTCCAGGCTGACATAGACGTTCAGGATCATATAGGGCAGCAGAAAATGCAGCAGCCCCATGATGACGGCGCCCTCGGTGTAGAGCATTGGCAACGGTTCGTTGATAACCCCCAGCCTGATGAGCACGACGTTGATCAGCCCCTGTTCGCCGAGAATATGGATCCACGAGAATGTCCGGATGGTGAAGCTGATCCAGAACGGCACGATGAGCAGCAGCAACAACAGCCATTTGTGCCTGAAGGTCGTGGCCCAGATGAAATAGGCGGGGAAATAGCCAAGGATCGCGCAGATCACAGCGGTGATGGCGCCGACGCGAACGGTCTTCCAAAGAAAACCGTGATAGTAGCTGTCGGTGAGGAATTCCTTCCAGTTGTCGAAGGTCAGCACCGCCGACTCCACCCCCGCGGTGACGAAGGTGAAAAACGTGTAGACCGTCATCATCGCGATCGGCAGCAGCAGAAGCAGGGTAAGCAGTAAAAGCACAGGCGCGACGAGAACCCAGGCCAGTCGCTGATCGTATAATTTCCACCCTTTGGTCACGACCCGTCCAACCACTTTATGTGCAAGCCGCCATCACCGGGCTCGGCTCCGGACTAGATTGGGCGATCGGCGTTCAGGTGTCCACTCTGCATATGGCTCCTGCACAAATTCTGTGCAGGGCCACCGCGCGACCCTCGCCCTGCCGGATTCAACAAATTGCCCGGCGTTCCGCCTGCATGTTGATTAAATCAGATATCCCGATATACAGGGTAATTTCGGATATAGATTTTACATGGGCCGGACAATTTCATGAGTCGCAATTTTCTGGTGATTGAACCTGAGGAAGGCATTGCCGTGCTCAAGGGGCTTGCCTCCTCGGCGCGGATCTCGATGCTGAAACTGCTGCATGAGAAGGGGCCGATGAATGTCAACGAAATCGCCGCCGTGCTGTCGCTTCCGCAGTCGACCGTCTCGACCAACATCCAGGTGCTGGAGGATGCGGGGTTGATCCGCACCGAGAACCTGAAGGCGAAGAAAGGCAGTCAGAAAATCTGTTATCCGATGGCCGAAGAAGTGCTCGTCGTGTTCAAGAGCGAATATCGTGCGGTCAAGAACGACGCGATCGAAGTGTCGATGCCGATCGGGCTTTATACCGGCTTCGAGGTTACCGCGCCCTGCGGCCTTTGTTCGCCAGACGGCATCATCGGTCTGCTCGATGTTCCCAACACTTTCCTCGATCCGGACCGCATGAAAGCTGGTCTGCTATGGTTCACGCGCGGTTTTGTCGAATACCAGTTCCCCAACAATGCCAAGCTCGCCAATGCCGAGATCACCGGACTCGAAGTTGCGATAGAGCTGTCTTCGGAAGTGCCGGGTACCAGCGCCGATTGGCCCTCGGACATCACGCTGACGATCAATGGCGTCGATGTCGGCACCTGGACGTCGCCGGGGGATTTCGGCGACAAGCGCGGCGTCTTCACGCCCTCCTGGTGGAAGCTCAAGGGCTCGCAATACGGTAAGCTGAAGAACTGGCGAATTGCCAATGACGGCACCCATGTCGACGGCCTCAGGATTTCCGAAACCGGCCTCGCCGCACTCGATCTGAAGAGCCATCATTCAATCCGCGTCCGTATCGGCGTCAAGGACGACGCCAAGCGCCCCGGCGGGATCAATATTTTCGGCAAGGGCTTTGGAAATTACGATCAGGACATCCTGCTCAGGATCAAAACCGGTTGATATCATGAAACCGGGTTCTGAAGATAACGCAGCAATTTCAACTATCTGGCTTTCTGCTGTGCCAAAGCGTTCGTCTAATTGTCCTACATTTGGGTATTTTGGCTTGACGAAGGGCTACCAATTCCTCTTTGATATCGGGCAAGATGATTTAAATCATCGTTTGTGATATCGATGGGAGGAATGCATGAAGGCAGCCGTTACGGCTCATCCGCATTATGTCGTCTCGGAAATCGATCCGAGGCTCTACGGATCCTTCATCGAGCATCTGGGGCGGGCAGTTTACACCGGCATCTATGAGCCCGGCCATCCGACAGCGGATGCCAACGGCATGCGTCAAGACGTCATCGATCTCGTCAGGGAACTCAATGTTCCGATCGTCCGCTATCCCGGCGGCAATTTCGTCTCGGCCTACAATTGGGAAGACGGCATTGGCCCCAAGGAACAGCGCCCAGTGCGCCTCGACCTCGCCTGGCACACATCGGAAAGCAACGAAGTCGGCCTGCATGAATTTGCCGATTGGTGCAGCTCCGCCAACACCGAGATGATGCTTGCCGTCAATCTCGGCTCGCGCGGCCTCGATGAAGCCCGCAACCTGCTGGAGTACGCCAACCATCCCGGCGGCAGCAAATGGAGCGACAGGCGCATCGCCAACGGCCGCAAGGAGCCGTTCGACGTCAAGCTCTGGTGCCTCGGCAATGAAATGGATGGCCCTTGGCAGATCGGCCACAAGACCGCGGACGAGTATGGCCGGCTGGCGCATGAGACGGCCAAGGCCATGCGCGCCTTCTCCAAGTCACTCGAGCTGGTGGTCTGCGGCTCTTCGAATGCCAAGATGCCGACCTACCCTGAATGGGAAGCGACGGTTCTCGACCATACCTACAACGAGGTCGACTACATCTCGCTGCACATGTATTTCGACAACGAAGCCAACGACGCTCCGAACTATCTCGCCATGAGCGAAAAGCTCGACGACTACATTGTCTCGGTCGCCGGCGTCATCGAGTATATCAAGGCCAAGAAGCGCTCCAACAAGCAGGTCTACATCTCGTTCGACGAATGGAACGTCTGGTACCATTCCAAGGAGCAGGACAGGAAGATACTCGGCGGCAGCAACGGCTGGCCGTTCGCCCCGCCGTTGCTCGAAGACATCTATAATTTCGAGGATGTGCTGCAGGTCGGCCTGATCCTCAACACCTTCATCCGCCGTTCCGATGTCGTCAAGATCGCCTGCCTGGCACAACTGGTCAATGTCATCGCGCCGATCATGACCGTTCCGAATGGCCCGGCATGGCGACAGACGATTTTTTATCCCTATCTGTTTGCTTCTAACTATGGTCGCGGCAATGCGCTGGATCTCAAGGTGGAAAGCCCGACCTACAAATCCAGCGTTGCGGGCGACGTCGCCTATGTCGATGTTGCCGGCGTGCACGACAGGCAAACCGGCCACGTCACCTTCTTCGCCGTCAACCGCCATTCGAGCGAGGCAATCGAAACAGTGGTCGACCTCACCGGCTTCGGCGCGGCGGAGATCGTCGATCACCAGGTGATGGCACACGCCGATCTGAAAGCCGTCAATTCGGCCGAAAACCCTGGCAATGTCGGCCTCAGGAAGGGTGAGGGCGCCTCGCTCGCCGGCGGCAAGCTGAGCCTGTCACTGCCGGCCTATTCCTACCAGGTCATACGCCTGAGGCTCTGAGTTCAGGCGGATCATCGAGAAAGCGCAAACGCTGAGGAGGAGCGTCGACGTGACGGCCGATATCGAGATCAGGAACGTGAGCAAGCAGTTCGGTGCCATGACGGTGCTGGATCATCTGTCGCTCTCCATAAGGGCACGCGAATTCATCGTGTTCCTGGGCCCGTCCGGCTGCGGAAAATCGACGCTTCTTCGAATGATTGCCGGGCTCGAAGCTGTCGATAGCGGCGAGATTGCCATCAACAACGAGCGCATCGATCATCTGCCACCGGGCAAGCGCGGCATTGCCATGGTGTTCCAGTCCTATGCGCTTTATCCGCATATGACGGTGCGCGACAACATGGCCTTCGGGCTTGCGAATATCGGCGTACCAGGCAAGGTCATCGAGGCGCGCATCAACGAAGCCGCCCGCATCCTCGAAATGCCGCATCTGCTCGATCGCAAGCCGGGCCAGCTCTCCGGCGGCCAGCGCCAGCGCGTCGCCATCGGCCGTGCGATCGTCAAGGAGCCGAAGGCCTTTCTGTTCGACGAGCCGCTTTCCAATCTCGATGCGGCGTTGCGCACCCGCACCCGCATCGAGCTTGCCCAGCTTCACCAGCGGCTGCAATCGACGATGATCTTCGTCACTCATGACCAGGTCGAGGCAATGACGCTGGCCGACCGCATCGTCGTCATGAACAATCGCAAGATCGACCAGATCGGTACCCCGATGGAGATCTACGAACGCCCGGCGACCAAATTCGTCGCGGGTTTCGTCGGCGCGCCGGCGATGAACTTCGTCGATGCGACGCTTGACAGATCGGGCAAGAACGCCACGGCCAGATTTGCGGACGGCATATCGGTGCAGACCGAGATCGCCGCCAGCCAATTGACCGATGGCAAGTATACTTTCGGTATCCGCTCGGAAGACGTGCGCATCGTTGCGGCCGGACAGGGCAATGCCGACGGCGTCGTCGATGTGCTCGAGCGCCTCGGCGAACGCACCCTGATCTACGCGCGGCTGGGCGATGGCCAGCAGATCGTCGGCTCGGATGCCGGCAACAGCCGCGTCGCCGTCGGCGACAGAATCGGGCTTGCCTTTGACGGCCAGAAATCGCATCTGTTCAACGAGACCGGCCGCGCCTGGCATGCGAGAGAGGCCTGAGATGGCTGACCGGCTGGCGATGTCCCCGACCGCGACGCTTGCTGTCGGCGTCAGAGCCCCTACCGCCGACATCTATGCGCCGCAATGGCGAAACGTCATTTTCGTTGCGCCATTCTTGTTCTTCTTCACCACGCTGCTGCTCTTCCCGCTGCTCTGGGGGATGTGGCTGAGTTTCCACAAGGCCGACACGTTCTCGTCCGGAAATTTTGTCGGTCTCGGCAATTACGCCAGGCTGTATCACGACAAGGTCTTCCTGCAATCGATCTGGAACACCTTCTATTTCGTGCTTCTGACGGTGCCGACGCTGGCGCTGATCGGCCTTTTCCTGGCGCTTTGCCTCAACCGCCGCACGCGCACTGCCGCGGTTTTGCGGACGCTGTTCTTTTCCTCGTCGGTGCTGTCGGTCACCATCGTCACGCTGATCTGGCGCATCGTCTTCATTCCGAATGTCGGCCTGTTGTCGACGATCTACGGATGGTTCGGCGCAACGGCTCCGGCCTTCATTTCCGATCCCAGCCTGGCGATGGTCGGCATCGCCATTGCCACCATCTGGTGGTGCATCGGCCTGCCGATGATGCTCTTTCTCTCAGCACTCCAGCAGATCCCGCAGGACATTTACGAGGCGGCAGCGCTGGACAATGCCAATCGCTGGCAGACGCTACGGTCGATCACGCTGCCGTCGATCAAGCGAACCTTCATCCTGGTGATCATCATCCAGATCGTGCTGCAATTCCAGCTGTTCGGCCAGGCCTGGCTGATGACGCGCGGCGGTCCGAACAATCTGACCAAGCCGATCGTGCTCTATATCTACGATACCGCATTCCGACGCTGGGATCTCGGCCTGGGCGCCGCTGCATCGGAAATCCTGTTCATCCTCATCCTGGTCGCGGCCATGGCCCAGTACCTGGTGACACGCAGCAGGGGAGACCAGGCATGAGCGCCACAGCAGCTTCCATCAAGGGCCGGGCATTTGGCGACCATTTGTTATTGGCCCTGGTCATCCTGCTTTCGATCGTCATGATCGCGCCGGTTCTGTGGGTCATCGGCCTGTCACTCAAGGACAATACGGAGCTGATGGCCGATCCGAATTCGGTGTTTCACGCACCCTATACGCTGAAGAACTACATCAACACCGTCGGCACCTCGTCCGTGTTCATCTGGGTGCGCAACAGCATCATCGTCTCGGGCGGATTGACGCTCGGCACGTTGATCCTGTCGTCGCTCGCCGGCTACGGTTTTGCACGGCTGAATTTCCCCGGCCGAGACGTGCTGTTCGTGATCGTGCTGTTCGGCCTGGCGGTCCCGGAACAGGCCGTGCTTGTCGCCCGTCACCAGATTTTCAGCATGCTGAAGTTCCACAACACCTATCAAGGGCTCATTCTGCCGGGCCTTTCAGCTCCGTTCGGTGTCTTCCTGATGACCCAGTATTTCAAGGCCATCCCGAAGGAGCTGGACGAAGCCGCCATGCTCGATAACGCCGGCCGGCTCAGAATTTTCTGGAAGGTGCTTCTGCCGCTCACGCTTCCTGCGCAGGCGACGCTCGGCATCTTCACCTTTCTCGGCGCCTGGAACGACTACTTCTGGCCGCTGATTTCGGCGACGAAGAAGGACATGTTCACGCTGACGGTCGGCATGGCCTCGACCCAGACCAACTTCGCCCAGTCCGAAGGCATCGGCTTCCTGATGGCGCAGGCGGTGTTCGCCGGTGCCCCGATCCTGATCGTCTACCTGTTCTTCCAGAAATACATCGTCACGGCGGTCTCCGGCGCTGCGGTGAGATAACGAAGATTGCCTGACGGCCGGGGGAATGCGCAGCGATTGAAGCACGAAAGCCAATCCAGGGTGGAGCGGCGGAAACTCAGTAGGAGGAACTGATATGAAACTGAAGAAAATACTGTTTGCCGCAGTCTCTGCGGGCGCAATGATGCTCGCAAGTCCAAGCTTCGCGGCCACGGAGCTGAGCGTGCAGCGCTTTTTCGGCGCCTGCGATGCCGATTTCGGCACCAACACCGATGCCACCAAGGCCGTTGGCGAATGCGGCATCATCACCTCGCTAATCAACAAGTTCAACGCCGACAATCCCGATGTCCACGTCAACGTCACCACCGTGGAATGGCCCGGCTATGATCAACTGACCGCGCAGTTCGCTTCAGGCGACGCTCCGGACATCGTCACGATCCATGAATCCGTACTGTCGGATTATCAGTCGAAGGGCCTGTTGATGCCGCTCGACGATCTCTTGAAGTCGGTCGGCGTGACACCCGACGCCTTCACCGACGCGGCACGCAATGGCGCCACCAAAGACGGCAAGGTCTATGGCCTGCCGATCGACAGCTGGACGATGCTCTATCACGTCAACATGGATCTTTTCAAACAAGCCGGCCTCGTCAATGCCGACGGCACGCCGATTTTTCCAAAGTCGCCCGAGGAACTGCTCGCCCAGGCCGAACAGTTCAAGCAGAAGACGGGCAAGCCTTATTTCGTCCAGAACCTGACCAATGAGACTGCACTCTACACACGCAACCTCTACACCTATCTTTTCCAGCAGGATTCCGATTTCTTCGCCGATCCGAAGCATGTGAAGTTGAATACGCCGGAAGCCAAGAAGGTCGTCGAGATGTACAAGGCGATCTTCGAGAAGGGCTACACCACCAAGGATCTCGATTATGGCGGCTCGATCAACGCCTTCCTTGCCGGCGAGGGTGGCGTCCACCTTAACGGCACCTGGGTGGTCGGCGATTACAACGCCCAGTCCGAGACCAAGGGTACGGCGCTCAACAAGGGCGGCTATGCGGTCTATCCGTATCCGCAGCTGTTTGGCGGCGCCCACGCCCAATATGCCGACGGCCACACCTGGGCCGTTTCGCAGAAAGACCGCACGCCTGAACAGATCGCGGCCATCGGTAAATTCCTGAAGTTCTTCGCCGACAACGACTTCGAATGGTCACGCACCGGTCACCTGCCGGCCTATAAGGCCGTCATCACCTCGGACGTCTTCAAGGCCCTGCCGCATCGCAACACGATCTCTGCGGTCGCTGATCTCGGCAAGCCGCTGCCGTCCGCCGTACAGCGTCAGTTTGCGATCCAGGACATTATCGGCGAAGAGATGAGTGCAGCAATCAGTGGCCAGAAGGACGTCGACACCGCCCTTGCCGACATGGAAAGCCGCGTCAACGAATTGCTCGCCAACATCTGACCACCGGTTTCGAAAGGCCCTCCCAAGGCTCCCGCGGCTGGAAACGGCCGCGGGTTTTTGGTGAGGCAGTGATTATTGTCCTCGAATTGCGAGACTTGCCGGTGGCAACCGGCTCAAGCACGCCAACCACGGCGCCGCAACCTCGGCAGCAGCCGACGCAAGCCCTGGCCGGAGGATTCGGTTAGAACGCCGCGGCCATGGGCATTGCGACCTTGTTGGGGATCTGGATGTCGATCTCCAATCTCGACGTCGTTTCGCCGTGATCCATGCTCACCTGCAGGAAATCCTGGTCGACCTGAACATGCCGGGCGATCACCGCCATGATCTCCTCGCGCAACACCGAGACGAGATCGGGCTGGTTGCGGCTTCGACGCTCGTAAGCCAACAGCAGTTGCAAGCGCTCGCGCGCCACCGGCGCGCTGCCGCGGCGCTTGAAGATATCGAGCAGGTTCATGCTGCCCTCCTTCCCAACAGCCGGTCGAGGAGGCCCCTCCGCTCGAAAGGCAGAATGACCGGCAGGTCCTCGCCCTCGAGTCTTCTTGCCGCGTCGATATAGGCGCGTGCGGCGGGGTTAGTGTTTTCGCTGAGCGTAACCGGCGCGCCCACATTGGATGCGCGCAGCACGTCCTGGCTCTCGGGAATTATTCCCAGCAAGGGCGTCGACAGGATCTCGAGCACGTCATCGATGCTCAGCATCTCGCCGCGGGCAGCGCGCGCAGCATCGTAGCGCGTGACGAGGACGTGTTTGACAATCGATTCACCTTGCTCGGCTTTCATCGTTCTAGAGTCGAGCAGGCCGATGATGCGATCGGAATCGCGGACCGAGCTCACTTCCGGGTTGGTGACGATTACCGCCTCGTCGGCAAAGCGCATGGCAAGTTGCGCGCCCCGCTCTATGCCGGCTGGGCTGTCGCAGAAGACGTAGTCGAAAACCGATCGCAGCTTGTCGATGACATCGGCGACGCCTTCCTCGGTGAGAGCATCCTTGTCGCGCGTTTGCGAGGCCGGCAGCAGGAACAGCGTTTCGAGTCGCTTGTCACGGATCAGCGCCTGCGAAAGCTTGGCGGTTCCCTGAATGACGTTGACGATATCGAAAACAACGCGCCGCTCGGCACCCATGATCAGATCGAGGTTGCGCAGGCCGACGTCGAAATCGACGAGAGCCACCCGCTTGCCGGTTTTCGCGACCGCGGCGCCGAGAGCGGCCGTCGAGGTCGTCTTGCCGACACCCCCTTTGCCGGATGTGACAACCACTACCTTGCCCATATTTGTGCCTCCAATGTTGTTAGTTGAGCGGTGCGACGCAAAGTGCGCCGTCCTCGAGAAAGGCCTGTACCGGCCTTCCTCGCGAGGAGGCGTCCATCTCCTCGGCAGTGCGGTACCAGCCGTCCACCGCCAGAAGTTCGGCTTCGTTTTTCCGGCAAAAGATGCGAGCCGCGGAATTTCCCGTGGCGCCGGCGAACGCACGTCCACGCAGCGTGCCGTAGACGTGGATCGATCCTCCGGCGACGATCTCGGATCCGGAACTGACGGAGCCGACAATGACCACATCGCCATCGGGGTGAAAGATCGACTGGCCGGAGCGGATCGGTGCCTTGATCATCAATGAGTTCGGCGCCTGCGGTTCTTCCGTCTTGGCCTCAGCGGCGGCCTTCGGGTCCGGCTGCACGTAAAGCGCATCAGCGGTGGCCTCCTTGGCGCCAACGAGGAGCGGCGGCAGATCGGCACCGAGAGCAACATTGCCATCGGCCTCGATCGCGTAAATGCGAATCCCGCGCTCCGCGAGTTGTAAGACCAGATCCCGCATCTCGCCCACCTCGGGCTTGAGTATATTCAGATCGAGCACGACCGGGCGGCCGGCAAAGAAGCCGGGAGAGTTTTCGGTCCAGTGATCGAGGCTTTGCAGCCATTCCCCTAGCGGAGCCTCAGGGGTGAGGGTGAAGGATACAAACGAGCGCGCTCGAAAGCGTATGGACTTGTTTTGGATGGGAGCGACGCAGGTCACAGAGGCGAGTCCTTACTGATTGGTTAAGGCTAGCCCGGCATGGTTAACGAAAAGTTAATGGCGGCTTCCCGAGGCGTTGGCGGAGGCATTCTTTTTGCCTCCGATCGTCCCGCCGGCGCCCTGCTTCCGATGCACGACGAGGTCCTCCTCGCGGCTGCCTGGAGGCGCCTCCAGTTCACGAGGTCGGCCGACCGGTATATTGTTGTCGGAATGCCGGGCCTATTAAGGAGTTATCGATTTGACAAGCGTTGCTAAGGGGCCTGTCGCGGATCGCGGTCGCGCTACCTATGACCTTGGCGCGACCGCCATCTTTGCTTCCAAATCAGACCCGCGCTTTCACTATTGCCTGTATGTGCCTCCCGCGGTTGGGGAAGGGGCCAAAGTCGATCTGATGGTCGCTGTCCATGGCACCGGCCGCACCTCTTTTCTTGGATTCCGCGACGCGTTTTCCGAGTTCGGACGCTGGAACGGCTGCGCCGTTTTGTGTCCGCTGTTTCCAATCGGCGTTCTCGGGGATGATGCCCGCAGCGGATACAAATATTTGCTCGAGGGCAACATACGCTACGATCAGGTGCTGCTCGCCATGGTTGAGGAGGTCAGCGCCAAATACAGTCAGGATTGGAGCGGCTTTGCCATGTTCGGATTTTCCGGCGGCGGGCATTTCACGCATCGTTTTGCTATCCTGCATCCCGACAGGCTCTGGGCGGCCTCAATCGGCGCGCCAGGCTCGGTGACCTTGCTCGATCCGACGCGTGACTGGTGGGTGGGCATTCGCGATCTGCCCGAGAAGTTCGGCATCACCTTCGATGCCGCAGCGCTGGCAAAAGTGCCTTTCCAGATGATCGTCGGCGACGCTGACCTGGAGACTTGGGAAATCACTCATGTCCAAGGCAGCATCCATTGGATGCCGGGCGCCAACGATGCGGGGCGAACACGGCCGGAACGCCTCATGGCATTGTGTCGATCGTTCGAGGAGGCGGCGGCGCGCGTGCGCTTCGATTTGCTGCCAGGCATATCTCATGAACGGGACGCGGTTCTCGATTCGGTCAAGGATTTCCTCGCCCAACAACTCAAGGAACGAGGGAATGCCTCACGATGAATTCGTTGCGCCCCAGCCCGTGAAGAGATTATCGCAATCAAAGCCCGACCACGTCGACCGCATCCAACCGCGATCTACTGGCAGTGCGTAACGACTAGAGCACCGCTTCGTATTGATCGCCAATCTTGTCGACTGTGAAATCCGCCGCCCTGTTTTTCAGCACGGCAGCAGGGGTGGGGTGGTCCAGCATCTCGGCCATCGCCTTCGCCAGGGCCGCGGCGTCACCGACCGGCACCAAGGTGCCGAAGCGGCCGTCACCGAGTATTTCGCGCGGGCCATGCGGAGCATCGGTGGAGATTACGGGGACACCGGCGGCCATGGCCTCGACCAAGACGTTGCCAAAGCCTTCGCTCGTGGATGTAAGGACGAACAGATCGGCTGCGGCGTAACAGGCTGCGGGATCGTTGACGTAGCCGGCAAAGAGTACGTCCTGGCCAATGCCGGTCTCTTCGGCATAGGCGTGCAATTCGGCAGCCAGCGGACCTTCGCCGAAGATAACAAGCCGGGCGGGGCGGCCGGCGCGCAAGGCAGCGAAGGCCCGCAGCAAAGTCCGGTGGTCCTTGACCGGCACCAGGCGCCCGGCGGTGGCAATGACCGGCGCATCGCCCATCGCCGCCAACGCTGCCTGCCAGGCATAGGAAGTCCCCGGCGGTGCTTCAGCCGGCGGCAGCGGGTTATTGATCACGACGACCTTCGATTCGGGGATGCCACGGGCGATGATGTCACGGCCGACACCTGCGGAAACGGCGATGGCTTTGGTTGCGCGCGCTGCAACCAGCGCGGAAAGCCAGATCGCCAGCCTCGCGCCGAGGCCGCTGGCAGGCAGCGATGCGGCGGCATGGAAGCTTGGAAAGAATTTTGCCCGGCTTCTGGCCAACATGAGTGACAGCGCCATCACCAGATTGGCGAATTCCGGGGCGCTATAGACCGCATCAGGATCAAGGCGGCGGAACAAATTTGCGCTTCGCACGATGCCTTTCAGCGTCGCCGACTTGGCGTAACCCTCGCCGCGCAAGAGAAGGCCGAAGTCGACCAGATGCACGGCAGCGGAACGCAGCGCGGCGTTAGGACCTTCCGCGTTCCAGGTAAAAAGCGTGACCTCGTGGCCACGCGACGCCAGTTCATTTGCCATCAGGACGAAAACACGTTCGGCGCCGCCGCCCCTCAGGCTGGCGATGTGGAAAACGATGCGCTTCGCCATGCCTTGCTTCAGGCTCGGCTGGCGGCAAGGCCTGATCGGTTCGGCGGCCGGCGCATGTCGCGGATGATGCCCATGCCGATGGCCAGCAGCATCCCCAGGGCAAAGCCTGCGAACGCTCCGGCGCCTGCTACCAGGGCAGTGCGCGGGGGCCATGAGCGCGCGGGCGGGGGCACCGCGGTCGAAATCACCTGTACGTTTGTGGTGTCGATCTGCTCGCGCTCGCTGATTTGGCGCGCACGTGACAGGAAGCTCTCATAGACCGCTCTCTTGGACGCGGCATCGCGTTCAAGTTCACGCAGGGCGACTTCGGATTCGCTGTCGGTGAATACATTGCCCTTCAGATCGTTCATCCTGGCGTTGAGAGAAGCCAACGAGGCCCGGGCCTTGTCCAGGCTGGCCTTTGCCGTGCCGACGGTGCGGGAGAACTCGGCCCGGAGTTGCGAGTTGACGGTCTCGAGTTCCGTCCTGAGCCTGACAATCGTCGGGTGGCGCGGACCGAAGGTCATCGACTGTGAGTCGATCTGCTGCCGCAGGCTGTTTGACCTGTCGCGCAGCGCAGCGAGCGCTTCCGAAACCGTGGGGTCGGGATTGGCCCCGTTGATACCGGAGGCAACCAGGGCGTCGTAGCTTGCCTGCGCGGCGATGACACGCGATTGCGCATCGACGATTTCGCCATTGAGCTGCGTCAGCGTCTGCGAACTGACGAGCTGGCCATTGCTGGACGACAGGTTGTGGCTGCGCCTGTAGCTCTCGACCTTCTCTTCGGCTGCCTGCACGTCGCTCTTGAGTTGGCCAAGCCGGCTGTCAAGGGCAGCCGCGGCACGGCTGGCGCCGGCAGCTTCGGCCTTAGCCAGTTCTTCCTGGAAGTTTTTGACTATGGCCTGCGAGATCAGGATCGCCTTGGCGGTGGTTTCCGCAGATACCGAGAGGGTTGTGACAAACGAGGTCGGATCCGCGATGGCGTCTACCCGGTCCGCCAGGTTCTTCAAGGCGATGAGCCTCGGGTCGGGCTTCGCCACAGCGCCGGACGAGGATGTGCTCCGGTCCGGATCGAAAAACTCCGGATCGTGAGTCAGGTTCAGTTCGTCCACCACACGGGAAAGCACGTTGCCCGAGGTCAGGATGCGCTGCTTGCTGCGCGTGCTGAGCAGCTGGCTATCGACCTGGCCCGGTTGCGAGTAGAGGTCGTTTTCCACAACCTGCAAATTGGATGGGTTGATGAGGACCTCGGTCGTGACGGTGTAACGCTGCTTGCTCAGCAGTGCATAGGCGCCGCCGACAATGCCGCCGACTACCGCCAGCATGAAGGCCAGGGCGAGGCCGGCCCGCAGCCAGACGAACAGGCGCCGAAAATCGAGCTCAAGGAAATCGCCGATCTTGTCCAGGGTCACCGTTGCGACAGGCTCTGGAGGTTGCGGCGTCACCGGCGCGGAGCTTAGCCCCGCGACTGGGCCATGCTGTTGCAGCAATGCCCTGCGCCGTGCATTGGCGATACGCTCGAATGCACTGTTATTGGAAGCCGTCGCGGAGATAGGGGGTGTGCCGGAACCGGCAGACATGGTGACAACCCTTGTTAAATCATTACGCTTGGCCTGCTCTACAGAAACATCGTTAACATCTTATTTTCCAAGTTGGCCCATTTTACCGCTCACGCTGTCCGTCCGGCGGACGTTGAAGGGGTCTCGTTGCCCGGAATGCTGTTTGAATACCTTCACCTGGATGGGCCATGAGCTATCCCGCTGCCGCATCGGAACGATTGTTGCCCAGTCGAGCGCGCCGTGAGAACGCGCTGTCGCTGCTGTTTTTCCTATGCGCCGCCTTCGCGCTCCTGCTTCGCTTTACGGTGTCGCCGCAGGTGATGAACATGGTCGTCGACTATACGGCCCAGGGGGGCTCGTTCTACGAGAAGCTGCATTTCGGCACCTATGCGATCTTCCTGGTCCTTGCCGTCGTTCTTTTCAGCCGACCGTTTCTGCTGCAGGGCGACGAAATTGGGATATTCAAAGCGTTGATTCGCTTTTCGGTGCTGATGTTCGCGCTGGTGCCCTATCTGTTCGTCACCGGCCGTGCGGGCTCCTCCGGGTTCATCATCGATTCTTATCTGGTGGCCGGCGCCGCAGGCCTGTTGATGCTGGCCTTGAACGCGGAAGTGCGGCGGGCGTTGGGCGACGTCGTGCTTGGAATGGTGATCCTCAGCGCTGTGCTCGGCACGATCGAAGCGGTGACTCAACATCGATTTATGCCTTACGGTCTCAACGAACTGCAGTTCAGGCCAATTGGCCTATCGGCGCACCCGCTGGCGCTAGGCGCGCTCTGCGCCACAGCCATCGGATTCGTGCCGCTGACGCGCTGGCGCATATGGGTGCGGGTGGCATCGATTCTCGTGTTGCTCGTCGGTTGTGCTGCGTCAGGCGCCCGCGCCGCCCTGATGCTCGCTGCGGGAGAAACCCTCATTCTGCTGCTGTTCGTGCCTTGGCCGCGCCTGACTCTCAAGCACCAGCGGCAGGCCAAGTCCGTGGTGCTGCTGTTCGCCCTGGTGAGCGGCGCAGTGCTGGTGGCCATACTATTCTCGGGCGGGCTGCTGAATCGATTCGGCAACACGATCTTTGACGAGAATTTCATGGCGCGGGTGACGATCTACCAGATATTCGGACTTGTTAGCTGGAAAGACATCCTGTTTGGCATGAACGTCGACGACCTCCTGGCGATCGTCAAAGAGAAGCTGCATCTGCCCTATATCGAGAGCGCTCCGGTGGTCATCACCATGCTCTTCGGCTTGCCGATAGCCGTGCTCTTCATAGTGCTGGTATTCTGGTTCATTTTTCGGCTGCTGCGCGCGGCGCCGCTGCCGGCATGGATCGGCACCATGACATTCCTGCTTGCTGCGCTGTCAAACAACGCGCTCTCGTCAAAAGCGCCGGATATTACGACTATCGTGGTGTTGCTGCTTGCTTATAGAAACGTGCCGTATAGAGACCAGCCGAAGAGCACGTCTTCGACCGCTGTCGCATCCGAGCCGAAACTGGATCGGCTTGGATAAGCGCAGGCTCCAGACGCATCAGCCGGCGCTATCCACAACCTCGACATTGCCTGCGCGATTGAGCGTGTGGATGCCCGCCCGCGCCCATGCCGGTCCTGGGCCGATCGGGTGGGGCGGCGCAAACAGGACATCGAAGTCGTCAAGGCGATCCAACCGCATCAACCCCAGGCCGCCGCCATAGGCTCTAGACCCGTTTTGCACGGGCAGCAGCAAAGCGTCGCCCTGGCGGATGAAAGCGCCGCCCGGCCGAGTGGCCGAGTGATCGACGGCGATGGGATTGAGCGCATGCGCGACCCAAGGCCCACGCAGCGCAGGGGCGGAGTAGACCGCCATCGTGTCGGACGCGCTACCGTGACCGAACCGCTCAGTCCCCAACAGCCAGAAGCGGCCGTCGGATTCGAGCAGCGTGGCGTCGTTGAAGTCCCTGTCCGTCATCAGCACGGTGTCGCGTACCCAGCGATCCGGAAACTGCACGGCACGGTAGAGCACCAGTTCTCGCGCCGTAGCGCTTTCAGGGATCATGAAAATCTCGCCGGAGTGAGCGAACACCTGCGGATATGACAGGTGATGCGCTTCCTCCAGCACCACTTTCGGCACGCCGAAAGTGCCATCGGTGCCAAGTTCAGCGACAGAAATCACCCCGCGGCCGGTGGAGTAGGGAAACTCCTCGACAAACAGAAAATGACAGCCGTCGCGCTCGAGAACGAACGGATCGGCGTAGAAGCGCTGCCCGTCATCGGCAAGCACGGTGAAGGGCTTACCATCCAGCTGTCCGGTTTCGGCGACGCCTGGACCGTCGATCAGCCGATAAGCAACCTGCCAATAGAAGGGGCGCCGACCACGTCGCAGTTTTTGCACGGCGCGGTCGACTAACCCCCTGCCGAAAAAGGGCAGATAGTGCCCGATAAATCCGCCTTTCTGCAGGGGCGGCGCCGGGCTCTCGGCAATCGGCGCAAGTTTGCCCGCGGAAAAGCGGGCGACACATTGGGCAATCAGGGAGATGGCGCCGGCGAGCAGGTCGTTGCTGGTTCGGGACAGCCACAACCGGTCGCTGATCATCGGCCGCGCCCTGGCGACGGCAACGCCGTCGAGGCGCGCGGTGAGTTCGGGCAGCCGCCCGCTCGCCAGCATCTCGGTCATGCCTGCGGCAAAGCTGCTTTGGCCGCAAAATTCGAGCGTCAGGACAGGCGTGCCGCGTCGTGCGGCGGTAGCCGTGAGATCGACTATAAGATCGACTGGGCCGGTGTCGCCGGACGGCAACGGCCGGGAACGGCTTGCCAGTGAGGGGCCGAAGCGCCGGCCCTCGAGCGCCAGCACATTATCCATCGTGCGCGCATTGGGTTCAGGCGTCGGCGCGCGGCAACTCGAAACCGCATGTCCAGCCGCACTCAACCGCGCCAGAAGCTCATTTTCCCAGCGCCGGGATGTGTCGGCGTGGCCGATGATTAAAATATTAGTCAATCCAATATATTCTTTTTCAAGACTACTGCCATAGACTACTTGTCAGCCCAACCTTTCACAAGAGTTAAACCGGGAGAACGCGGCCTTGGTTGTTAATCATATATTAAGAATTGAGATCACGAAGGCGCTTTCCGGCGCTATTATGACTCTTGCGGGCAATAGTCGGCATGTCCCGAAGGCTGCAGGCGACCAGGATCAGCGATGAACGTCCTTTCACGTCCAAAACTGCCATCCAGGCAGAAACTGTTGATCGTGTTCGGCACTAGGCCGGAGGCACTCAAATGCTTTCCAGTGGCGCGTGCCGCCCTCGCTCATCCAGGCTTCATCACCGAAATATGCATAACCGCCCAGCATCGTGAAATGGTCGACCAGGTTGTCGAGCTGACCGGCTTGCCTGTGCACCACGATCTCAACATCATGCAACCCGGCCAGTCGCTGTTCGATGTGACCTCGCGCGTGCTCCTGGGCATGGCCGAGGTGCTGGACAAGGCGAAGCCCGATATCGTCATGGTACAGGGCGACACCACCACGGCAATGGCCGCAGCTCTGGCTGCCTTCTACAAGCGTATCCCCGTCGCTCATGTCGAAGCAGGATTGCGCAGCCACAACATCAACTCGCCGTTTCCTGAAGAACTGAACCGCAAGATTGCCGGCGACATCGCCACCTGGCATTTTGCGCCGACCGTTCAAGCGCGCGACAATCTCATCGCCGAAGGAAAGGCCGAAAGCACCATCTTCGTGACCGGCAACACGGTGATCGACACGCTGTTGCATTTTTCAAGCGCGATCGATGCCGACAGGCTGATGAACGCGAAGCTCGCTGCCAGCTTCCCCTTCCTCGACCCTTCCAAGAAGATGATCCTCGTCACCGGACATCGCCGCGAGAATTTCGACGGCGGCATCCAGCGCATCTGTACGGCGTTGAAGGGATTGGCGGCGCGCGGAGACGTGCAGATCGTCTACCCTGTCCATCCAAACCCCAATGTGCGCTCGGTGGTCAACGCAGAGCTGGAAGGCGTGCCGAACATCCATCTGGTCGAGCCGCAGGACTATCTGCCGTTCCTGTACCTGCAGAAGCAGAGCTATCTGGTGCTTACCGATAGCGGCGGCGTGCAGGAAGAAGCGCCTTCGCTCGGCAAGCCGGTACTGGTGATGCGCGAAAATACCGAGCGACCCGAGGGGATCGTGGCCGGCACCGCCCGCCTTGTCGGCACCGATGTCGAGAAAATCCTGTTCAACGCCAATCGCCTGCTCGACGATCAGGCTGCCTATCGCGGCATGGCGGAACGACACAACCCATATGGCGATGGCCGGGCCAGTAACCGGATTGTTGAGGAACTGCTGCATCATGGCTGAAATCAAAACCGTTTCCGTAATCGGCATGGGATATATCGGCCTGCCGACCTGCGCCATTTTCGCCAGCCGCGGGCTCAACGTCATTGGCGTCGATGTCAACGGAGCGGTGGTCGAGAAGGTCAATCGCGGCGAAATCCACATCGTCGAGCCGGACCTTGACGGTCTGATCCAGAAGGTCGTGGCGAACGGCAAGCTCATGGCCTACAGCACGCCGCAGCCGGCGGACGCCTATATCATCGCCGTGCCGACCCCGATGACCCACGATCATAAGCCGGACGTGACCTACGTGCTCGCGGCGGCACGAAGCATCGCCCCCGTGCTGAAGCGGGGAGACCTTGTGGTATTGGAATCGACATCGCCGGTTGGAACCACGCGTATCATGACCGGGCTGCTTGCCGAGTTGCGGCCTGATCTCAAATTTCCTGTCCAGCATGGCGAAGACGCCGATGTGCTGGTCGCCTATTCGCCCGAGCGTGTGCTGCCGGGAAAGGTGCTGACCGAGCTGATCAACAACGATCGCTCGATCGGCGGATTGTCCCGCAAATCGTCGGAGCGGACCGCGGCACTCTATTCGACCTTCGTCACCGGCGACCTGTTCATGACAACGGCCGAAAGTGCTGAGCTGGTGAAACTGACGGAGAACGCGTTCCGCGACGTCAACATCGCCTTTGCCAACGAGCTTGCCGCCGTGTGTCAGGATCTGTCGCTCAATGTATGGGAAGTGATCGATCTCGCCAATCGACACCCTCGCGTGAACATCCTCCAGCCGAGCCCGGGCGTCGGCGGTCACTGCATTGCGGTCGATCCATATTTTATCATCGACGCCGCACCCAACAGCACGCGGCTGATGGCTTCGGCACGCCGGATCAATTCCGAACGGCCCATGTCGGTGGTCAGGGATATCGAGGCCTTGCTCGACCCCTCACGCAAACAGACGATCGCCTGTCTTGGCCTCAGCTTCAAAGCCAACATCGACGATTTGCGCGAGAGCCCGGCCGTCGAGGTGGTGAAACTTCTGTCCGATATCCCCAATGTGAAGATCATTGCGGCTGAACCCAACACAAATGCGCTGCCGCATGAGCTCGAAGGCAGGGGCATCGTGTTCACCGACGCACTTTCGGCCATCGACAAGTCCGATATCGTCGTCCTCCTGGTCGACCATCGGCAGTTCAATCTGGTCGATCCCGAAGCGCTCAAGGACAAGAAGCTCGTCGATACGAGGGGTCTGTGGACGTGGCGCAAGGCACGCAAGCCCGACGCCCGCATCGAAGGCAAGAAACCAGAGGTCGCACAAGTGACGCTTGCAAGGGAGCAGGCCGCATGAACGCGCACGCCCCGGCATGGGCGCAGCATTCCCTGTTGGCATCACGGCGCCGGGAGTTCCTTGGCGCACCGATCCATGCGCTGACCATGGCCGAGACACTGGCCATCGCCGACGAGGCGATGACCCTGGGGCGGCCGCTGCATCATGTGGTCGTGAACGTCGCCAAGCTGGTTACCATGCGCCAGAATGCCGAGCTGCGCGAGGACGTGGCCGGGGCGGACGTGGTCAATGTCGACGGCATCGGCGTGCTTTGGGGTGCACGTCTGTGCGGCGTCGCGCTGCCCGAGCGGGTGGCGGGCGTCGACATCATGATCAATCTGCTGAGCCTCTGCGCGAAGCGTGGATTCAGGCCGTATCTGCTGGGGGCCGAACAGCACGTTCTCGACGCGGTTGTAGCGAGACTTGCCAAGGACCATCCGAGCCTGGTCATAGCGGGGATGCGCAACGGTTATTTCAAGCCGGAGGACGAGGCTGGGATCGTCGCGGCGATCAACGCCTCGGGCGCCGACTGCCTGCTGGTGGCCATGCCGACACCGCGCAAGGAACGCTTTCTCAAACGCTACCGCGATGAACTCGCCTCAAGCTTCGTGATGGGCGTGGGCGGCAGTTTCGACGTCTATGGGGGCAAGGTTGCCCGCGCGCCGAAGCTGATACAGGCGGCCGGCCTGGAGTGGCTGTTCCGCGTCGTCCAGGAGCCGCGACGCTTGTGGCGCCGCTACTACGACACCAACACTGCCTATGCGGGACTGCTGTGCCGGGAGTTCTGGGAGCGTCGCTGGCGCCGAAGCGCCGGTTTATAGTTTCGCGTTCCCCCACAAAACAGGCGTTGACCCTGGACTTCGCTTTACGCGATCCGCAGCCGCGCCCGCAGCTGCGCGACGAATTGCGTCGCTGCCACAGGGTGGAACAACGAGGTCAGCCCGAAGAAAACCGCAGCACCGGCAGTGCCGCCGGCGATAAGCGAGAAGATCGCCGGCACGTCGCCGGCAACCATGCTGGCAAGTTTGGCGGCCACCCCTGTGCTGAGCGAGATGACTACCGAAACACCGATGTCGCGCCACGGCACCGGCACCGGCGTGAGCCGCTCGCTGATGATAATGCAGGTTATGGAGCCCACCACCGAGCCCCCCGCCAGCGCCAAAGCAGCGCCGATCTCTGCCATCGGAGGGATCAACAGCAGAGACAATGCGATTGTTGCCACAGAGCCGAAGAGATTGGCGATGATCAGCAGCCACGGCCGCTTGTGCGCGTGCACCACGACGCCATAGACGAAGCTGGTGAGGTTGGCGCACAGCACGCTGAAGGCAATGATCGGAAACAGCAGGCCGAAGCGGCCGTGATATTGCGAGGGCAGCATGAGCTCGGTGATATCGCTGCTGAGCGCGACCAGCATCGCTGCAATCGGCAGGCAAAGCCGCATCATCAAGGCCATTAACTGCGACAGCAACCGACCCGATGCCGCGGGCCCATCCTCGTCGAACCGGCTAACCACCTCGGGAAAGGCGCCCATGTTGATGGCGTTGGCGACCATATCGATCGGCTGGCGGGCCAGCGCATAGGCTGCCGCGAAGATCGCCACGGCGCTGGCATCGTAATAGAACTTGAGGAAAAGACGCTCCGCGCTGTTGAGCCCGAAGCCAACCAGCGCCATGATGATCAGCGGCACACCGAGCGCAAAGAAGTCCCTGTGGGTGAAGCGCGGCGGACCGGCAACGAGCCGTCGCGATGCCATGATGCCCGCCACGATGCCGGCAATCAAGGCGCCGAAACTCGAGCCGAGCGATACCGTCAGAAAGCTATCCTGGAAGATAAGGATGGCGCCGATCGGCAGTGCGAGTTGCAGCAGGGCACGCAGGGCTTCGAGCATCGAATAGACCGAATGGCGCTGCTGCATCTGCAGCACCGTCAACGCGAAGCGGCTGATGGACCCGGCGACCAGATAGCCGCAGACTGCGATCGCGAACTCGACCCAGCGTTCAGGCACGATCACCGCCGACGCGCCTATCGATATGACCAGCGCCAGTGCCGTGGTGGCAAGCAACACCTGCCCGGCCAGCATCAGGCTGCCGCGGCTGACTTCGCCCTTGCCGCCAAGCCTGAGCAAGGCGATGCGCAGCCAGTTGGTGACGGCAATGTCGGTCATTTCGCCGACGGTCACCACCAGGGTGAGCAGGCCATACTCGGTCTGGTCGATCAAACGCGTCACGACGACCAGCAGGAGCAGCGCCGAAATTCGCGTCAGCAGGATCGCCGGAGCATAAATGAGCGTGGAACGGAGCAGCAAGGGCGTGTCCCTGGAAAACTCACCTTCGACTAGCCGCCGACTGGCGGAAAATCCAGCCCGATGGCGCCGAAGGGTGAACAGATTCAGTTTGAACTAAAAGATTTGCCGTAAACCTTATCGGGAACGTTTGCTTTGCAGTTACCTGGTCTGTGTTATTTAGAGTACCATCATGTTGCAGCGCCTCATATCCGATCGAAAAATACATGTCCTGGTCGCGACGCCCTCGGGCGTTTCGGGGCAGGGCGGCATCGACCGCATCATGGGGGCGCTGAAGCAGGAGTTCGAACGGCAAGAAATCGCCGACATCGATGTGTGCTTCCTTGCCAGTCGTGGCCCGGGGCATGTCGGACTTTCGATCTTCTATATGCTCGGTTTTTGCTTACGGATGCTTAAAGCGCGTCTGGCTGGACGCGCCGATGTCATTCATATCAACATCTCAGTTTCCGGCAGCACCTACCGCAAGATGGTGATCGCCGCCTGCGCACGGCTGCTGTCGATACCCTATGTCCTGCATTTGCACGGGGCGCAGTATCAGACATTCTGGAAAGCCGACCGCGGTTTCATAAGCCGCCATATCAAAGCTCTGTTCGAGCATGCCGATCGGGTGATCGTTTTGGGCAGGCTTTGGCGCGATTTCGTCGCCAGCCGGGCGCCGGGCGCAGCCGGCAATATCGTGATCGTGCCCAATGCGACCGAAGTCCCGTCGCTGGCGCATGTCGGCGGCGGCGACCATGTGCATATCCTGTTCCTGGGCCGCATCGGCGACCGCAAGGGCGTACCGCAATTGCTCGAGGCACTGCACCGCATGAGCCCTGTCAAGAATTGGCGCGCCACGATTGCCGGCGATGGCGAAGTCGAGGCGGCACGGGCAAAATCGGCCGCGCTGGGGATTGCAGACCGGATCGCCTTTCCGGGTTGGGTGGGACCGGACGATGTCGCATCGCTGATTTCTTCGGCCGATATTCTGGTTCTTCCATCCTTCGCCGAAAATCTGCCGATGTCGGTGATCGAAGGCATGGCAGCCGGTTTGGCGGTGGTGGCGACCCCGGTTGGCGCCGTCGAAGACATAATCACCGACGGGCAATCCGGGCTGCTGGTGCCGCCAGGCGATGTTACAGCGTTGACCGAGGCGCTGAGCCGCCTCGTGGAGAACCCGGCACTGCGGGCAAAGCTTGGTGCCGGTGCCATGGCCGTGCATCGGGAACGGCTTGAGCTCGCCCCGTTTGTAGGCGCAATCTGCGATGTCTGGCGGTCGGCCGCGTCAAGCCGTCAACCGGTCAAGCGCTGAGGCCGACGATCGCGGCGGCGCGTCGAGCCTGAATTCGCGGTGGAATATCTCCAAATTCAACAGCGCCCATATCAGCTTTTCGTGGTCGGCGGCGCGCGTGGTGTGTTCGGAGACGATTTTATCAAGCTGTTTCGGGCTCAAATAGCTGCGGATGACGGAGTGAGGCGAGCAAAGATGGTCATGCACGTAGTTCCTCATCGATCCGCGAAACCATTCGGCGACCGGTACCTTGAACCCGACCTTGCGGCGGCGGAGAATTTCCTCCGGGAGGATATTGGCCATGCTGTCGCGCAGGATCTGCTTGCTGTGCAACCAACCCAGCCTGTGGCGATCGGGCAATTTGCTGACGAATGAAACCAGGTCTCGATCGAGGAACGGCATTCTTCCTTCGATTGAACCGGCCATCATCATGTGGTCGCCTCGTTCCAGGAGATTGTCAGGCAGCCACGATGTCTGATCGAAAAACAGCACGCGGCGAAGATGGGAAGCCGCAGCGCTTGACGAGAACGGAAAGTCGTTGCGCTCATAACGGCGATTTGCGGACGCGCCGATCAGGCAAGCGCGCTGCTGCGCCGAAACGGCTCCAAACCAGGAGACCATCCGGGCGGCAAAGTCCCTTTCGCCCGCGGTGCGGGCAAACGTATCGACCTTGGCCGACGCGCCCGGCATGGCGCGTACCAAAGGGGAAAGGACGTTATCGTGCAGCGAGGCTGGAACAAGCGACTGGTAGATCCCGGCCAGTGATTCCGCGCGATGCTTGGGATAGCCGCCGAGAATCTCGTCGGCTCCTTCTCCGGTGAGCACCATCTTGACGTCCTGCGAGGCGCGCTCCGACATCAGGTAAATTGGAATATCGCTGCTTTGCGAAACAGGTCCCCCGCGTTGGCGAACCATCGCGGGCAGGTGATCCATCAGATCGCCTGGCTGGATGACAAGTTCGCAATGATCGGTCTTGAAATGATCGGCAACGCGCCGGGCGAATCCAAGTTCGCTATAGGCTGCGTCGTCGAACCCGACGGAAAACGTGCGAATGGGCGTGGCGCTATGCCTGGCCATCAGGGCGACGATAGCCGAGGAGTCGAGTCCTCCGGAGAGAAAGGCCCCAAAAGGTGCATCGCTGCGCATCCTGATCTCGACGGAATGGTCGAGCAGTTCCAGAAATCGCTTCTTGGCGGTTTTTCCGTCGATCCGCTCGGTCAGGGCCGCCTGATCCGGAGGCGTATAGTAGCGCGTTTCCTTGACCACCCCTTGCGACCAGACAGCATAGCTTCCGGGATTGAGCTTGCGGATCTGTTTAAAAAGCGTGCGTGGTCCCGGCACATAACGCCAGTTCAGATACTCGTCCACCGCATCCAGATCGAGTTGCTGCGCATCTTGCTGCGCCGACAACAATGCGTTGATCTCCGAGGCAAACAGCAGCAATCTTTCGCTTTGCATGAGATAAAGCGGCTTTTCCCCGAAGGAATCCCGGCCGAGGATCAATTCCTGCCTCTGAGCATCCCAGAGTGCAAAGGCGAACATGCCGCTCAGCCGGTCGAACATGGACAAGTGCCACTGATCGTAGGCTCGGAGCAGCACCTCGGTGTCGGAGCGCGTTCGAAAATGATGGCCAAGGCCGATCAGTTCCTGGCGCAACTCGATGTAGTTATATATCTCTCCGTTGAAAATTATTTTGAGACGGCCGTCCTCAATCTGCATCGGCTGATTTGACTCAGGCGCCAAGTCAATGATCGCCAGGCGGCGATGGACCAATGCCAATTGCTGTTCGCCGGTATTCAGGTCCAATATCTCGGTGCCTTCGGCATCGGGACCGCGATGCCGCAATGCGTTTGACATTCTGGCGGCCCGCTCTTGTGGATTTTTAGCCCTTCGACCGATCCATCCGGCAATTCCACACATTGTTCCCCCTAGGCGCGCGCATTCCTCACTTCAGTACAACAAATGTGTTAAACACTTCGTGCCAATACAACCCAACCGGGAGAAAGCTGCCACGGGCCGTTCCTCGATCGAGCCTGGCGGTCAGGGGTTGCCACCGGTTGTTCGCTGGTGAGGGCGAGTGACGGCACCTATGGCAGGCCCAATGCCTGCAGCATCTCCGGGTCGGGAACCGGGGGACCATCGGGCGGGATGAGGCTCATCCCATAGGGATTGGAGAACTCCCAGACAGACCATGGGATCGCGAAGCGTTCGGCCTCTCGGCGCACTGCCTTGAGATAGCGCGAACGGTCGGCCTCAAAGGCGCCCATGCGGCCGTCCGCGGACATGAGGATAGCGCCGAATTCGCCCATGAAGAGCCGCCGGCTGGGAATGCCATGGCCTTCAGCCCAGTCGACAGCCTGGCGAAAGCTCGCCTCCAGTTGGCTCTGGCCCGAGTTCTGCTCGAAATAGTTCGCGATTGCTTGGCGCGCGGTGGCCATGTTCATGACCTGCTCGACCCTGCTCAAGCCGGCAGCTTCCATCCGCGCTCTAAGGGTTTCGGTCACCACTTCGGGTGTACTGCTGTCGGCCGGCCAGGGAAGTCCCGAAGCAAAGCTGATCGTGTCATCGGGCCGCTGGTGGGTGAAGCTGTGCGGCTCATACATATGGAAGCTGTAATAGAGGTTTGGGTCATCAAAGCTGGGGCTGAGGTTGACCAATCCGGCAATGCTGCCGCCGCAGGCGCCGGTTGCAACGATGGTAAGTTCGCTGCTGACCGCTCGAATGTCGTGGACGGTCCCTGCCATGATCCGCTGCCAGTGATCGCTGCCGCTCGCATCGCAAGGGTAGTATGCGGGCTCGTTGTAAGGTTCGAGGGCGACTTTGTCGGTGCCTATCTTGACCAGCATGACGGCGACCGCCACAACCATTTGACGATAGCGGGCAACGCCCTCGCTGTCGGCGCCGCCATAGATCATCTCCATGCTGTAGTCGGGAACCTGAGTGACGCCATGCAGGTCGAAAACCACCTTGAGGCCGGTCGACGTGATCCGCTCGACGGCGGCGGCAAGTATGTCCAGCGCCTGCTGCCGCTTGGCGTCCCCGCTGGCAAGCAGCGGGCCGGGATCGACGCTCAGCCGGACGAAGTCGAAGCCCATCGATCGGATGTGGGCAAACACCTCCCCGGCCGGCCAGTCGGTGAGCGGCCTGCTTTCCGCAAGCCACTCCTTTTCGCTGCGATAGGGCGGCCAAACGTAGGTTCCGTCTTTCGCCACCGGCGACCAGTTGAGCCACTGATGCACGCCAACGCCGCGCTTGAGAGGGATGGGCTCTGCCTCGGCCGCCACAAGCAAGGCGAGCACCCAGGCAACAACATACACCGCTTTTCGCATCGCTCCCTCCGCATGCTCGCGGGAGATATTAACCGCAACGAACGGGAAAGAAGATTGCCGGCCCGCAGCTTTTCGACGGCATGGTATACAAGGACCGAAACGTTGACGGGGCGTGCATGAGAATCGGCTGGTACATCAACCGATTGCGCAGCATGGGACCGGCCGAGGTGTTGCACCGGCTGGGCGAGCAACGTCGAAGGATCGCGTCGCGCCGCCGCGATGATGGGTGGGAGCGCTATCCATCGCCGCAGTTGCACCCAGTGCTGCCCGGATTTCGCCATGCTGCGCTGGCAGCGACCGACGCTCAACGGCAGGCCATAGCGGCGGCCGCGCAAGAGGCACTTCATGGCCGGTTTTCGGCACTCGGGCGGACATGGCCAAAGCGTGAGCCCGATCTTTTGTTTCCTGCTGAGCTTTGGCGTCTTGATCCGGTAACCGGCAGGCTTTGGCCTGGCGCCGAGGCTCATACTTTCGATATCGATTTTCGCGATGGCGGCGACCTTGGCGATATAAAATGTGTCTGGGAGGTCAACCGGCTGCAGCAATTGCCAGTACTGGCTGCACACCTGCTCCTCAGCGAGGACAATCGATCCCGGAGTGCCATTGAGGCGGCAATCGGCAGTTGGCATTCCGCCAATCCGCCGTTCCGAGGCATTGGCTGGGCTTCCGGCATCGAAGTAGCGCTGCGAGCCATCAGCGTGATCGTCACCCTGGACCTTATCGGTGACCGGCTTGACCCGGCGACGCTGCGGAAAGCTGGTGAGATACTCGCGGCAAGCGCCTATTGGCTGCCGCGGTTTCCGTCGCGATATTCCTCCGCCAACAACCATCTCGTCGCAGAGTTGGCTGGCGAATATCTGGTTGGCCTGGCGCTCGGGGCCGAATCCGAAATTGCCCGCAGCGCCCTCTTAAATGAGACGCACAAGCAGATTCTTGCCGACGGCGCCGGTGCCGAGCAAACGCCGACCTATGCAGCCTTCAGCGCCGAACTCATCTTGCTGTGCGCCACCGCGGCGCGCCAGGCGGGAACGCCGTTTCCCTCGGCCGTCGAAGCGCGTCTGGGCGCCTTCGCCAATTTCGTCGGCTGGCTGCCACAGAAAGCCGCCCGCTTCGGCGACGACGATGAGGGCCATGTGCTGAAGCTGGGCGACGAGCCGAACTATATCCGATCCGTCGCGGCCGCCATCCACGGCTTACTGGGGACGCCGGGCAACGCGCCGGAGCCTGACGATTTTCGTTCGCTTTTCTTTGGTGCACCGTCAGGCCCGGCGCCCGCGGTGCATGGCTTGCAGACATTCACGCAAGGCGGGCTCTCCGTCTGGCGCGGAGCAATGAATGGCCGCAATGTCGAACTGACGTTCGACCATGGACCGCTCGGCTATCTCTCGATAGCGGCGCACGGCCATGCCGACGCGCTGTCGCTCACCCTGTGCATCGACGGTGAGCCGGTGCTGGTCGATCCCGGCACCTGGCTCTACGGTTCGGGAGGCGCATGGCGCGACTGGTTCCGCTCCACACCGGCACACAACACGCTCAACATCGAGGGCGAGAGCCAAAGCACCATCGCTGGAAATTTCAACTGGTCGCACAAGGCAGTCGCAGCGCTGGTGGAGAGCGAGCCGGGACCGCACTGGAGGCTGAGCGCCCGGCATGACGGCTATAGAAGCCGCTTCGGCGTCGTGCATCAGCGCACTTTGGCGCGCCAGGCCGATGGCATCCTCATCACCGACCAACTGCTCGGCGGCAGGCGCCAGTCCGAGATCGTCTTCCAACTGGCCGCCGGCCTCCATGCCGACCGGCACGAAGATACGGTCACGGTATTGCGCGGCGACGAGGTACTGTTGGCCATCCGCTTTCCTGATGCTGCTCTCGATATCGGCGCCGGCGGTGACATGCCGGGCCAAGGCGGTTGGGTTTCACTGCGTTTTGGCAGCAGGCAGCAAGCCGAACGCCTCGCCTGGCACGGTGAAGTGGGCGAAGCCGGGATCGATATCCATCTTGCCCCAATTCACCCGCCGCAACAGCAAAAACCGGTGCCAACGTAGAGTTGCCGGGCGAGTTCCAGCCGTATTCGACATTAATTACGTTTGGACATTTAGCGGTTTCGTTACCGTTGATCTGCTAGTCTCGCACCATCCAGCCTGCTTTGCCCGCTGCGCCCGCAACAGCCACTGGTTGCAGGCGGCGTAGCGAGTTTGGCGGGAATTTTGTGCTTTGCTATTCGCCAGATCGCCTTCTTACGACCCCAGACTGCCTTCTTACGACCAGGAGCCGCTGCATTAATGTTTTCCGAATTTGCCAGAGCGATTGTGGAAAAGCTTTCGAACGTCAATCTGACCACGCTCGGCCTGCTTCTCCTCACCGCACTGGGCAGCGCGGTGATCGCCTACTGGCGAACTGCCGAACATAAGTCCCTCAGGGACTTTTTCGACTTCGCCTTCCCACAGGAAGTCATCCTGCACCCGTCGGCGCGAGCCGACGCCCTGTTCTGGATCACGAAACGGGCGATGATGCCTTTCCTGCTTATTCCTGCCGGCGTCACCTTCGTCGTCGCGGTGGGCTATGGCACACGCGAGGCAATTGGCTGGCTCCTTAACATCCACGCGCCGCTTCTCGGCGGCCCGGCGGGACCGGTGACGATCGTCATCTTCACCGCAACCATGCTGGTCGCCTATGATATTTCATACTACCTCTACCACGTCGCCCAGCACCGTTTCCCGTTCCTGTGGGAATTGCACAAGGTACATCATTCGGCCGAGGTGATGGTGGGGATCACCAAGGACCGGGTTCATCCGCTGGACGATCTGATGAACCGTATGTGGGATGGCGTCATCCCGGGCATCTGCTTCGGGATCTGGAGCCTGATCGCACTCGATCCGGTAGAGGTCGCTATCTTCGGCATCAACGTCTACGTCATCCGCAACATCCTGATGATGGACTTTGTTCGCCATACGCATCTCAAGATATCGTTCGGCCCGTTGAACAACATCATCCTGTGTCCGCACTGGCACCAGGTGCATCACAGCATCGACCCTCGTCATTATGACAAGAATTTCGGCCTGCTTTTTTCGTTCTGGGATCGTCTGTTCGGAACGCAATTTGTCCCGGAGCCGGATGAAGACCTGAAATTTGGCCTGGTCGATCGCGATGTGCGCGATTACCAGTCGCTCTTTGGGCTCTACATCCTGCCGCTCAAGAAGATGGCAAGGCATGTCATGCGACTGTTTCACAGACGGCCCAATGTGGTCGCGCAGCCACAGGACAGTTCTCCTTCATGAACACCGCTGTTTCCATCGACGTCCTAGGCGCGGAGCGCCTGGAAATCGTCCGTTCGGCGGATCGCCTGGTTGCGGTCGAAGCCGCTTGGATGGAGCTTTGGCATCGTACCGACGGGCTGATCTTTCAAAGCCATGCCTGGATTTCGGCATGGTGGAGTACCGTACAACGCCGTGACCAGCGCGCGTTGCGGATCGGCCTGGTCTGGAAGGGCGAGAGACTCGTTGCTGTCGTTCCGCTGGCGATCGGCAGGCGCAGGGGGCTGCGGTTTCTCGAATGGGCGGCCGGCAGCTATACCGACTATGGGGATATTCTCGTTGCTCCGGAATGCTCGATATCGGCGCTGCAGGAGCTATGGGCCCAACTGTGCGACGCCGGCGGCTTCGACCTTGCCTTGATCAATCGTCTCTCACCGGATGCGGCGGCCCGCAAAATTTTCACGCCGGGAGCTTCCGGCGGCATCAGGCTTCGTCCGTTTCACCGAACGGAAGTCAGCTATCGCGTTGCCGGACAATGGGAAAGCGGAGCGGCATGGTTCGCGGGCCAGTCGAAAAAGACGCGCCAGAACTATCGGCGCGGCATCAAAGCGCTGGAAGAAACCGGAGAGGTGAGATTTCGCCTGCTTGCCCCCGACGAGCCGCTGCAACCGGTACTGGAGCGCCTCGCGGCCTTGAAGCGGAAATGGCTGACCGAGCGCATGCGTGAGTCAGACCTGTTCGAAGAGGGCGTGCCGGTACTCGCCGCGCTCGTCGATGCGTTGGCGCGCGCCGGCGTGCTGCATATCTTCGTCCTCGAATGCAATGGCGTGATGGTCGCGGTGTCGATCAATTTCGTCCAGCACGACGTGATGATGGCCTTCGTGACGACGTTCGATCCGGATTTCGGCCGGGCGTCGCCGGGTGTGATCCTGTTGATGGATTACGTGCAGTGGTCGATCGATCACGGTTTGAGCATGGTCGATTTCCTCTGTGGCGCAGAGTCGTTCAAACACAAATTCTCAACGCAGGCGGTTACGCTGGAATCCGTCATCGGGACGCGCACGGCACAGGGCGCGCTTGCATTTCTTGCCGATCGTGTCCTCCAGACGGTCAGGCATATGCGCGAGCGGTCATCGGCACCACCAGAGGGACGCGATGCGCCCGCTCAAGCCGAAGCAGCCTTGGACTAAAGCGCGTCGCGTTCGATCGGCCTCATGCAACGCGCTTTAGATTCTTGTTTTATACATGTCGTTATCGCAAAACCGCTGCACACTTTTGCGCGACATGCTTTAGAACGGTTCATCGTTTCACGGAAACGGCCCGCTCGCAAAAAGCTCAAATGAAGCGCGGTATCGGACCGTTTTGCGGCGTGGTGCGGTCGCCGAGGTCGAGGAAGATTTCGTCGATGTAGCACCATCCCCAACCTTCCGGCGGATCGTAGCCTTCGATGACAGGATGGCCGGTTGCCCGAAAATGCTTGGTGGCATGACGGTTGGGCGAGTCGTCGCAGCAGCCGACATGGCCGCATGTGCGGCAGAGCCGCAGATGCACCCACTGCGAACCGCTCTTCAGGCATTCCTCGCAGCCGAGCGCGCTCGGTGTCACGTCGCGAATGTCCCCGGCGTGCCTGCATTCGTCTGCCATCATACGCTCCTGACCAGTTGTGGCGCCACGGCGAGACTGCCGTTTCGCGCGAGATATGCATGCAGCGCTGCAACCACCTGGGCGCCTTCGCCGACGGCAGCGGCGACGCGCTTGATCGAGCCGGAGCGCACGTCGCCGATGGCGAACACCCCGCCGCGGTTCGTCTCCAGCGCACCACGTTCCTGGCCAATGTCAGGCCCGGTGCGAACGAAGCCCTTCGCGTCCAACGCCACGCCGCATTGCGCCAGCCAGTCGGTGTTCGGATCGGCGCCGATGAACAGGAAGAGGTGGCGGATCGGACGTGCTGTCTCGGTGTCGCGGTTGCGCCAGCGCACTTTGCCAAGATTGCCGTCGTCGCCTTCCAGTGCCGCAATCTGCGTCTCAGCCAGCACTTCGATGTTCGGCTGTGCCCTGACGCGCTCCACCAGATAGCGCGACATGCTCGCATCGAGGCTGCTGCCGCGCGCCAGCAGCCATACCTTCTTCACATGCGCCGCCAGGTAGACGGCAGCCTGACCAGCCGAATTGCCGGCGCCGACCAGGGCTACCTCTTGCCCGGCGCAAAGCCGCGCTTCGATCGGCGAAGCCCAGTAATGCACGGAGGTTCCCTCGAATTGCGCCAGGTTTGCCATGTCGAGGCGGCGATAGCGCGCTCCGCCGGCGATCACCACCGACCGTGCCCGCACGGTCTCCCCGCCGCCGACGGCGAGCGTGTAGTGGGCACCGGACGTGTCGCTTGCGCTGCCCAGCAGCTTCGCCTCGTCCGGTATCACCATCTCGACGCCGAATTTCTGCGCCTGGTTGTAAGCGCGCGCCATCAGCGCCATTCCCGAAATGCCGGTCGGAAAACCGAGGTAGTTCTCGATGCGCGAGGAGGCACCCGCCTGTCCGCCGAAGGCACGGCAATCGAGCACGATCGTCGACAACCCTTCGGAAGCCGCGTAGACGGCCGCCGCGAGGCCGGCCGGTCCGGCGCCGACAATGGCCACGTCGTACAGCTTGCCGGCGTCGATCGGCCTCACCAGGCCGATGCAGCGGGCAAGCTCGTTCTCTCCAGGATTGAGCAGCAGCTTGCCGTTCGGACAGAGCACGATCGGCAAATGGTGGATATCGACATGGAAGCGTTCGATCAGGGTCCTGGCGCAGGGATCGGCAGCCGAATCGAGAACGCGATGCGGCTGACCGCTGCGAGCCAGAAAACCTTGCAGCCTCAAAACGTCGCCGCTGTCGACCGGTCCGACAATGATCGGGCCGGCTGTGCCGCTCTCGAGCAGGCCGACACGGCGCAGGATCAGCGCCCGCATGATGCGCTCGCCGAGGTTTGCTTCCTGCACCATCAGGTCCCGCAGCCTTTGCGAGGGGATGACGAGCGCCTCGACCGGCTCGACCGCCTCCACATCCACCAGCGAGGGTCGGGCTGAAAGCTGCGCCAACTCGCCGACGAAATTGCCTGCACCGTGCGTGACGATGGTTTCGCGCCGGCCGAAGCTGCCGCCCTGGATGATATCCACCTTGCCGGACAGGACCACGATCAAACCGGGCGCCAGCTCGCCGGCTTTGACGATCTGTTCGCCTGCAGCATAGGACACGGCTTCGCCGAAACGGCCCATGCGGTCCAGGTCCGCCTCAGCCAGCACTGGAAACATCTGATCGCGACGGGCAATGGAGATCGGATTGGCGGGTTGGGACATGGTTCGAACCTATCGCCGGTTTCCGACAGTTTGAAGCGGTTTTTGCGGCTTGCGGCCGGTAGGAAGCTAGCCCGCCTGTCGGTAAACGCTGTGCCCTTCGCTTCGCAGTTAACTGACGGCGGCCGTGCGACGGTGTCGTCGCGACGTGCCTCACAATCCGTTGCATCTCCTTGATTTGTTTGATTTGCGCAGCCCGGCAAACCCGGCGCATGCTGCTTCAGCCGGCACCTGCCTAAGCCGGCCAGGCCCGGCGGGCCGTCCTGTGTCAAACTCTCGGCCGCCGGGCTTCTGGACAGCAGAAAACGGCCTGTCCGAGCACTCCGCAAACTGCCCTGCGGCCTGTTGTTCGGCGGGTGCTCAGGCAGCTACCTGAAGCACAATCTTGCCGCGCGTGTGCTGCTTCTCGAGCTGTTCCTCGGCCCTGGCGACTTCCTCAAGAGGATAGATTGTCTGCACGAATGGCCTGACCTTCCCGGCGTCGATGAGGCGGCTGATCTCGGCAAGCTGCGCCGCGTTCGGCTTGGTCAAATAGGAAACGCCGCGAGCCCGATGCAGGCGGGCCTTCTCCGCCGACGGTTCGGAAAGCGTTGAGACGAGCGTCCCGCCGGGCTTGAGCACGTCCCACGAGCGGTCCTGTGTTTCACCCGCTACCAGGTCGAAGACGAGGTCGACGTCCTCGACAAGCTCCTCGAAGCGCTGGTTCTTGTAATCGACCGCCTGGTCGGCGCCAAGCGCGCGGACGAAATCGAAATCCTGCGCGGACACGGTCGTCGCGACAAACGCGCCCGCGGCCTTTGCGAACTGCACCGCCAGATGACCGACGCCGCCGGCGCCGCCATGGATAAGGACCCGCTGCCCGGATTTGAGGCCGCCGTGATCGAAAAGGCCTTGCCACGCGGTAAGGCCCGCAAGTGGCACGGCGGCGGCTTCGGCGTGGCTTAAGCGTTGCGGCTTCGCCGCCGCCTCCGTTGCCTTGACGACGACATATTCGGCGTTGCCGCCGCGGTCGTTGCCGAGCATGGCATATAGCGGATCGCCCTTCTTCAGCGTATGGGCCCGCGTGCCGCACAGTTCCACCACGCCGGATACGTCGCGGCCGAGCGTGACGGGCAGATCCGCGCCCGAAGAGCCCTCGCGAACCTTGTAGTCGACGGGATTGACGCTTGCCGCGTAGACCTTGAGCGTGACCTCGTCGTCATGCGGCTGAGGCAACGGAACCGCGTCCAGCGAAAGAACCTCCGGTCCACCAAAATCGTGGATACGGACGGCCTTCATCGTAATCATGGCTTGCTCCTCGTCGGGTTGCAGTCCAGTTCGCTCTGAACAGTTTCGCCGGCAGGCCGGCGTCTATCCAGCCGGCGGTTCGGTCGTAGCAAAGGCCGGCCGGTGGTGCGCCGTCAGTGTATCGTTTGCGAATGCTCGCCGCCGGGTTGCGAGATGCCGCTCAGCGCTTCACCTGCTGTCGCCGTCTCGCTGTTGGTGGCGAGGTCGCCCAGCGAAACGATGCCGACCAGGCGCTTGTCGCGGTTCAGCACCGGCAAGCGGCGCACTTTCAGGTCAGCCATGTTGCGCAGAACATCCTCCGCGTCTTCGTCTTCGAAGCAATACCTGACCTCGGTGCTCATCACTTCCCGTACCTTGGCGTCAGGTGTCTTGCCTTGGGCGACGCCGCGGATTGCGATGTCGCGATCGGTTACCATGCCGACAAGCCGATCGTTCTCGCCCACCGGCATTGCGCCGGCGTCGAGGCGACCCATCATTTCTGCCGCATCGCGCAGGGTTTGCTGCGGACTGGCGATCTCGACGTCCTTTGTCATGCAGTTGCCAACTTTCATTTTAACCTCCCTTGGTTGCAGGGCCCGCCGCCGGTTCCATGATGGAAGGGTGAATGAGCGCCAGCGCAAAACGTTCCATGGCAAGACCCGTTTCGAGCGCTTCGCCGAAATCACCCTTGCCATCCTCCACCCGACCGCCCTTCAGGCGGTCGGCCCGGGAAAGGTCGGTTCCGAAGGAATTTCGGAAGGCGTGCCGGGAGGAACTCCGATCGGCTCCTGGTCCGGCGTCGGAATTGGATCCGGCGAGGGCGGGGGTACGCCTGGAGGTTCTCCCGGCGGAGTCTCCGGCGGGGCAGGCGGCCGGGCCGGCTCCGGATTGGGATTGTCCGGCAGTGGATTCGGGTTGTTCGGATCGGGGTTGTTCATCGATCACTCCCCTAACATTTGTGGCCTGATCTCCGCCGGAGCGGGGGTGCGGGAGCGGCGAGCAGGCTCTCTTGTCCTAAACCGAGGGGAAGCAAAAGCGTTCCCGCACCCGATGCCAAGCGCGGTGCAATCTATCGGGCTATCGGGCGGTTCCAAGGCTGGCATACATCCCGTTGGTGCGGAACTGCGTCGGGTTGATGCCGTAGAGGCGGCGGAAGACCTTCGAAAAATAATTGGCATCCTCAAAGCCGCACATGATGGCGACTTCCTTGACCGGCAGGAAATCGGCCTTCGTCAGCAACTTCGCCGCGCGCTGCAGTCGCTGCTGCAGCACGAATTCGGCGGGCGGAAGACCTTCACTCTCGGCGAAGCAGCGCGAGAAATGCGCGCGGCTCAGGCCGCTGATCTCAGCGAGATCGGCAACGCGGAGCGGCCTGTCGAGATTGGCCCTGATGTGATCGATGACCGGCTGCATGGCGCTCTTGTCGTCGGTGGCGGCATGCGAGCCGAAGACATCGTCGTAGAGCGCCATGGCTGCTTCATAGGCGACGGCCGAGGCGGCTCCCGGCGAGACCGCGCCCGTGATCAGGCGCACACTGCAATCAGCCAGATGATCGATCGTCGAGGGCTGCAGCCGCAGCACCGGACCGACGGCGGCAAGGATCGACTTGTGGATGCGCAGTGCCTCCTCGCCGTTCATCGATATCCAGAAGAACTCCCAGCGTTCGCCCTTGGCCAGCCAGTAACGGTGGTTGTGCGGCACGAGAACCAGCAAAGTGTCGCCCTTTTGCAGGCGGTAGTTCCGGTTCTCGTAGCGCAATCGGCCAGTGCCGCTGATGGTATGCTGGAGCACGGTAAACGGCGTCAGGCCGCGCTTGCGCCCATCCCAGTCGTAGACTTCGTTCTCGCGCACTTCATAGCCGGTGCTTGTCGGCATGGTGTGTAGGCGCTGGCGCCCGCGCGGCAGCGATACCGTCCTGCCCGCCGGCCCGATGTCGATCAAGTTCCGCAGCACAAAATTACCCCTAAAAGCATAATCCTTCTCTGGTCGCGTGCCGAATAAGGCGCATAATCCCTCGAGAAAAGCAAAAGAAACCGCGGTCAAAGAGCGGATGGGAGGAAGTGCTGGATTCCAGCCTGCATAGCGTGGCAGGCGGGCCAGGCCTCTTTTCGCCGCCTTTGCCCTAGCGTTCGATCAGGTCGAGGTGAGGCTGATGAGTTTCAAGATCGCTATCATCGGTGCGGGAAGCGTCGGGTTCACCAAGAAGCTCTTCACCGACATTTTGTGCGTTCCTGAATTCAGGGATGTCGAATTCGCATTGACCGATCTCAGCGAGCGCAACCTCCAGATGATCAAGTCGATCCTCGACAGGGTCGTCGAATTCAACAGGCTGCCGACCAAGGTTACGGCAACGACAGACCGCCGTGCTGCCCTCGAGGGCGCCCGCTACATCATCAGCTGCGTTCGCGTCGGCGGTCTCGAAGCCTATGCGGACGACATCCGAATTCCCTTGAAGTATGGCATCGACCAGTGCGTCGGCGACACGATCTGCGCCGGCGGCATCCTCTATGGCCAGCGCAACATTCCGGTAATCCTCGATTTCTGCAAGGATATTCTCGAAGTCGCCGAGCCTGGGGCGAAATTCCTGAACTACGCCAATCCGATGGCTATGAACACCTGGGCGGCGATCGAATATGGCAGGGTCGATACCGTCGGCCTCTGCCACGGCGTCCAGCATGGCGCCGACCAGATCGCCGAAGTGCTCGGCGCCAAGTCGCGCACCGAGCTCGACTACGTCTGCTCCGGCATCAATCACCAGACCTGGTTCATCGACCTGCGTCTCAACGGCCGCAAGATCGGTAAGGACGAGCTGGTTGCCGCCTTCGAGGCGCATCCGGTCTATTCGCAGCAGGAAAAGCTGCGCATCGATGTCCTGAAGCGCTTCGGCGTCTATTCGACCGAAAGCAACGGCCATCTTTCCGAATACCTGCCCTGGTATCGCAAGCGGCCGGACGAAATCACCCGCTGGATCGACATGTCCGACTGGATCCACGGCGAGACCGGCGGCTACCTTCGTTATTCGACCGAAACACGCAACTGGTTCGAAACAGAATTCCCGCAATTTCTGGAGTCCGCCGCGAGGCCGATCGACCCCGCCAAGCGCTCCAACGAGCACGCCAGCCACATTCTCGAGGCGCTGGAGACGAACCGCGTTTATCGCGGCCATTTCAACGTCAAGAACAACGGCATCATCACCAACCTGCCGCAGGACGCGATCGTCGAGTCGCCCGGCTTCGTCGACCGCTTCGGCATCAACATGGCCTCTGGCATCACGCTGCCGGAGGCCTGCGCCGCCACTTGCATTTCCTCCATCAACGTCCAGCGCATGTCGGTTCATGCGGCGATCTCCGGCGATATCGACCTGCTGAAGCTCGCGGTCCTGCACGACCCGCTGGTCGGCGCGGTTTCGACGCCGGAAGAGGTTTGGCAAATGGTGGACGAAATGGTCGTCGCCCAGGCTCGCTGGCTGCCGCAATATGCCGATGCGGTGCCGGCCGCGAAGGAACGGCTTTCGAAATCCAGGATCAAGACCCGCGAATGGGCCGGTGCGGCAAGGCGCGACGTCCGTTCGATCGAGGAATTGCGTGCGGAAAAAACGGCTCTCAAGCAGGCCGTCTGAATTTCGCCAGGACGGATCGCGGCGAGCTTTCGGGAGGATTTTCCGCACCCGTCTGTACATTGTTCGAGGAGAAATGGAGCGGCGTCAACGCGCTCCTGAACAACAGGGAGGAGAGACGATGAGGAATTTTCGAAACATTGGCATTCTCGCCGGGCTGGCGCTTAGCGTCTCAGCCTCGGCGCTGAATGCGTATGCATCCGAGCCGACCGTGCCGCCGGTGCCCGCGCAATTTCCCGCCGAGGGAAAGATCAAATACGTCGCGCGCGACTCCATCCTGGAGTTCAAGGCACTTCCGGAATACCACGAACCCGATTGGGTCACCGACAAATACGTCAAGTCAGGCAAGCTGCCGCCGGTCAAGGACCGGCTGCCGAAGGAGCCGCTGGTCTTCAAGACCGGCAATATGCCGGACGGCGCCGGTGTCTACGGCGATACGATGCGTCATGTCATCGGCGGCCGGCCGGAGGGCTGGAACTACGGCGCGGGCCAGACGCAAGGCTGGGGCGGTATCGACATCGGCCTTTCCGAATGCCTGACGCGCACCGCGCCGCTGTTCCAGGTCGAGGCCAAGGACACGGAGCCGCTGCCTAACCTCGCCAGGAGCTGGGACTGGTCCAAGGACGGCCACACGCTGACGATGCATCTGGTCGAGGGCGCGAAATGGTCGGACGGCGTTCCGTTCAACGCCGACGATGTGATGTTCTACTGGGACGACGAGGTGATCGACCCTAATGTGTCGCCGCTGAACGGCGCGACGCAGGAGACCTTCGGCGTCGGCACGACGTTGAAGAAAATCGACGACTACACCGTCGAGTGGACGTTCAAGGACGCCTTTCCGAAACAATACCTTTACGCCATGGCTTACGGCACCTTCTGTCCGGGCCCGTCGCATATCCTCAAGCCGCAGCATCCGAAATATTCGAAGAACACCTACGAGCAGTTCAAGAACGCGTTCCCGCCGGAATATATGAACATGCCGGTGATGGGCGCCTGGGTGCCGGTGGCATACCGCCCCGACGACATCATCGTCATGCGTCGCAATCCGTACTATTGGAAGGTCGACGAGAAGGGCAACCAACTGCCGTATCTCAATGAACTGCACTACAAATTGTCGACCTGGGCCGACCGCGACGTTCAGGCCGTCGCGGGAGCCGGCGACTTCTCCAATCTGGAGCAGCCGGAGAACTTCGTCGCCTCGCTGAAGCGCGCGGCGCAAAAGGACGCACCGGCACGGCTTGCGTTCGGCGCGCGGCTGATCGGCTATAATCTGCGCATGAATTTCTCAGCCAATGGCTGGGGCAACCCCGACGAGCGCGGACAGGCGATACGCGAGCTGAACCGCAACGAGGACTTCCGCAAAGGCGTCACCATGGCGCTCAACCGCAAGGCGCTCGGCGACTCGCTGGTCAAGGGTCCGTTCACTGCCATCTATCCGGGCGGCTTATCCTCGGGCACGAGCTTCTACGACCGGAAGTCGACGGTCTACTACCCCTTCGATCTCGAAGGCGCCAAGGCGGAACTCGCCAAGGCAGGCCTGAAGGACACGGACGGCGACGGCTTCGTCAATTTTCCTGCAGGTACCGCCGGCGGCAAGAATGTCGAGATCGTGATGCTCGTCAACAACGACTACACCACCGACAAGAGCCTTGCCGAAGGTGTAGTCGCCCAGATGGAAAAGCTAGGGCTGCGGATCGTGCTGAACGGACTCAACGGCACCCAGCGCGATGCCTCGCAATACTCCGGCCGCTTCGACTGGCTGGTACGGCGCAACGATCAGGAGCTGACTTCCGTCGTCCAGAATACCGATCAACTGGCCCCGGTCGGTCCACGAACCAGCTGGGACCATCGTGCGCCGGAAAACGGCGAGGTCGATATGTTGCCTTTCGAGAAGGACCTCGTCGACATCGTCAACAAATTTGTCTCGTCCGCGGACAATGACGAGCGCGCCAGCCTGATGAGAGATTTCCAGAAGATCTCGACCGAGCACGTCTACAATGTCGGCCTGACGGAATATCCCGGCGCGCTGATCATCAACAAACGCTTCTCCAACATCCCGCAGGGCACGCCGATCTTCATGTTCAACTGGGCCGAGGATTCGATCGTCCGCGAGCGGGTCTTTGTCGCTGCCGACAAGCAGGCCAAATACGAACTGTTCCCCGAAGAGCTTCCCGGCAAGCCCGGAGACAAGGGCCCGATGAACTAGGTTTACCTCCCCTGACTGAGAACTCCGGGCCCCCCCCGTTGGGGGGGCGGGGCCAACCAAACCACCGAACGAACAAAAAAAGGGCCCGGCCCCCAAAGGGCAGGGCCCCCCCCAGGTTTGGATTATTTGCACCCCCGAAGCCGGGGGGGG
>NZ_JAMYLR010000025.1:0-83411 GCF_040318155.1 Mesorhizobium sp. M1307
GCCCAGGCTGCGCTTCAAGACCTATGAGGAGCTGAACGCCTGGCTGCAGGACAAGTGCGTCGCCTACGCCAAGGCGCACCGTCACGTCGAGCAACCGGAACGAACGATCTGGAACGTGTTCGAGGAGGAGCGTGGCAAGCTGGTTGAATACCGCGGTCCCTTCGACGGATTCTATACGGTGCCGGCCTCGGTGTCGAAGACATGCACGGTGCGCTTCGACAACAACAAATACTCGGTGCTGTCGACCGCCGTCGGCCGCCCGGTCGAGATCCATGCCTATGCCGGCAAGATCGTCATCCGCCAGGACGGCGTGGTCGTCGCCGAACATGCCCGCTCCTTCGGGCGCGGCGACACGATCTACGATCCCTGGCATTACATGCCGGTCCTTGCCCGCAAGCCCGGTGCACTGCGCAACGGTGCGCCCTTCCAGGGCTGGGTTCTGCCCTCGGCGATGGAGCGTATCCGACGCAAATTGAAGGCGGCGCATGACGGCGATCGGCAGATGGTGTCGATCCTGGCGGCGGTGTTGACCGACGGCATCGATGCCGTGGAAGCCGCCTGCCAGGAGGCGCTCGATCAGAACGTCTGCTCCTGTGCCGTCATCATCAACATTCTGGCGCGGCGGCGCGACCCCGCGCCGGCCATCACCATCCTCACCCCGGACGCGCTTCGCCTGCAGCATGAGCCGCAGGCCGACTGCGCCCGCTACGACAGCCTCAGGAGGGCAAGCTGATGGAACGCACGCAGGTTCTGGAACTAATGGGGACGCTGAAGCTCTACGGGATGCGGGGCGCCTATGACGAGGTCATGGCGACAGGCATCAAGCGCCAGCACGAGCCGCCGAGGATCGTCGGCGATCTGCTGTCGGCCGAGATCGCCGAGAAGCAGGCCCGCTCCATCAAATACCAGCTCACTGTCGCCAAGCTGCCGATCGCCAAGGACATCGATGAGTTCGACTTCGACGGCACGCCGGTCAACGAAGTCCTGGTCCGGGACCTTGCCAACGGCACCTTCGTCGCCGACCAGCGCAACGCCGTGCTCATCGGCGGCACCGGAACCGGCAAGTCGCATCTGGCAATCGCCATTGCCCGCGCCCTGATCCGCAACGGCTCACGTGGCCGCTTCTTCAACGTCGTCGATCTCGTCAACCGGCTCGAGACCGAGCACCGCGGCGGCAAGCAGGGCCGTATTGCCGATTACCTCACCCGGCTCGACTTCGTCGTGCTCGATGAACTCGGCTATCTCCCGTTCGCCCAGGCCGGTGGGCAATTGCTCTTCCATCTGATCAGCCGGCTCTACGAGCGGACCTCGATCATCGTCACCACCAACCTGGCATTCGGAGAATGGCCCGCCGTCTTCGGCGACGCCAAGATGACGACAGCGCTCCTCGACCGTCTCACGCATCATTGCGAGATCATCGAGACCGGAAACGAGTCCTGGCGCTTCAAGAACCGCGCCTGATCAGCCCAACCACCTCGACCAGTCCATCCGCGCTCGCCCGGGCTGCGCAACCCTGACCAGCTCCGCCCGGGCGAACGCTGACCGCCGCGTATTACATAAGGGGGGTCAAAATTGGACGCCGATCCGGGGTCAGTTTTGGAAGCCGTTTGACAAACTGGAGTGCGAGTTCTCATCGTGGCAATAGCCACCTGAAGCTGCAGTTCCGCGACCGCTTCTTTGAGCACGTTTCATAGCGGCCTTCCCCGCGGCTCGCCGCCTATTCTCTGCAGCTGTCGCTGCGTCCTGTTCGCGCCAGACCGTAACCAGGTCGCGGTCAAGCACATCCTCCACGTGCTGCGGGTCGAACACGTGAAAGGTGATGTTCCTTGCCCGCCCGCGGAGTTTCACCGTTTTCGTCCCGGCGCTCTGCAAGCGACCACCTTTCAGCCAGCGGTGCCGTTCGGCCGTCGAGATCGTCAGAATGTCCTCGATTTCACGGGGGATTACGGGCAGGTCTTCGATATTCTGCAGTGCTTTGGATACGATCCCGAATACCACCTGCACATCATTCTCGGCGCCCTGAGACAGGCGCAGGGTAAGCACGCGGGACTCGATATGGAGCAGTTTCCTGAACTCCGTTGGAAGGCGGGCGCGTATTTCGAGAAAAATACCCCTCGCTCTGACGGACGATCCAAACGTTGCAGCCGGGGTTAAAGGCCACTCTCCAATCAGCTTCGCTGTTGCATTGATTTTACGGCGCGTGGACATGCCCCTTTATATAGGTCACCGATTGTCGGCAGCGATGAGCCGATCGCAAAGCCAACATGAGTTCTAATCCGCCAGCGGTCTGAACCACGATGCCCAAAGGCGCAACCACGATTGTGAGCGGGGCCGTTTGCAAATTCGGCTAACAGGAAACGGCAGAGTTGATCTCGAAGTGCGATATCAGGCGCGTCGCCGCCTGGCGGCTTTTTGGGGGCCGTTTGCTGTCCGTCCGGTTATTGCCGAGGGACCAGTTAAAGCCGCCGTTCGGCTCACGACCTCTTCGCGGAATACAAGGCAAGTTCAGATCCCGCGGAAGCCGACATTGAACTGCCTCTCCGTTTACACGTTTGGCAAATGTTGCGAATGGAGGGAGTTGCATGTTTGAAGGTTTCTCGCTGGAGCAGATCAAACTTCCGGAAGCGACGCTCAGAGTGCGGGTTGGTGGAAGGGGCCACCGCTTCCTGATGCTGCACGGTCATCCTCGCACCCATGCCACTTGGCATCGCGTGGCGCCGATTTTGGCTGAGGAATACACCGTAATTTGCCCTGGTCTTCGGTGCTCGCCCTTGCGGTGTGTCGCAACACAATCAGCGCGTCCGGTTTGCCGTGAACAGATCTTGCTGATGCACCAGTTCGTCCGCGACGGGCTGACGGAGGCGGCGTGTGCCATTCGGGTGGATGGCCGAAAATAACCCCACCTCTATGACGCGAATTGTCCCAGCCCGGGTAGGCCGTTATCGGGTACAGGCAAATACCCTCGAATCGATGCTCCGACACCCATAGCGGCACGCACCTCGTCGCGGCATACATAGTGGAGCCAAGCCGGCCCGCCGGATCCCTCTGAGCCGGTCTCGGCAATGAACATCGGCTTACCGTACCGATGAGCAACCTCGAGCAACATTTCCGACAAAGCGCGGTACTCATGGTGTCCCATCGATATCGTCGGCCCGTTTATTTACCATTGATTGTGCGGCTAGAAATTCAGGCCCACGACATCGACAACATCTTCGCTCCCGCCCAACTCAGGTTCGACGCGGCCCAGCAACATGTCGTAAGCTTCGAACTGCCCCTGACGGGCGTTTTCGGCCCGACCCCGTTCGCTGCGGGTCCGGTCACGAGGAGCGATTTGGATAAGGGGCTCGGCCCAGACAAATCTGCAGGCGGGGTCGATCTCCCGCATTGCACGAACACCCGCGATGGCAGCCTTCACGAGATGCCGCTTGAACCATCCACGTTCGTTCGGCCCCACGCGGGAAATAGCCGACCTCAACAGCCCATGCGAAAAAGGAGATCTAGTTGATGGGACACAACAGAGGCGGTGTTCCGGCGATCGAACGCTGTACGCTCACGGCTTCTGCCGCGAACGAGGCATAGGCATCGATGAAATGCAGCGATCGCTGATCGACATGGTCTGGAGATCCGTAATGGAAGATGTCCCAGATAACCTGGACACCTGCCGATCGGGCCGCCTCGACCATTGGCGCCCAACTTGACCAGTCATAGGCGAAGCTTGCGGAACCGGAGCCTCCACCTGGTGCTCGTCCATACGCCCCACTTCGCTCATTCGAAGTCTTCTTTCAGCAGTCGGCTTCGAACTCGGCCGCCTTGTTAGGACCGGGAACCGCGTTGGCGAAATACCGCATCCAATGGGGCGCGCGCCATCTTCGTTGCTCAGTCCAGCTCGTCCTGGCGCGACCGGGTAATGCCGAACCGATTTGGTCGAGCCTTTGTTCCTGTGGTGGACTGTCCGGAGCTGGGTGGCGAAGGAGGAACAAGGAGGGCCGTGCCAAGTTCGGGGCGATATACCACCGCCGCCGATCGACTCGAGCGGCTGCTCAGCAACAAGAGAGGCACGGGATCACATGACCGTTCAGATTCGACTTTCCGAGATCGACCACGCCAGGCGCGAGGATCGTGGCGACGGCGCTTGGAGCATCGCACCGGACTTGGGCTATTTGCGCCTAGCAATCGTCAATGTCGTGTTCGTCGGCGCACCGGGCAGCGGAGATCGGAACTGGATGCTGATCGATACCGGGTTGCCGACGTCCCGCGGCAGCATTCTTGCGGTCGCGGAAAAGCGGTTTGGCACGAACGCACGGCCGGCCGCGATCATCCTGACCCACGGCCATTTCGACCATGTGGGAACGGTTCTAGGCCTCGCGAATAGGTGGGACGTGCCTGTCTTCGCGCATGCACTCGAGCGCCCCTATCTGGACGGAACCGCGTCCTATCCGCCACCGGATCCCTGGGTCGGGGGTGGACTGATGGCGCTGCTTTCGCCGCTTTTTCCACGGGGGCCAATTGATCTTGGCAACCGTTTGGAACTCCTACCTGCCGACGGATCGATCCCCGGAATGCCCGGATGGCGATGGCTACACACACCCGGGCACGCTCCTGGGCATATCTCGCTCTGGCGCGAGGAGGACCGCTCGCTGATCGTAGGGGACGCTTTCATCACCACCGGTCAGGAGTCAGTCTATGAGGTCGCCGTTCAGGATCTTGAGATGCACGGTCCGCCGCGCTACTTCACGCCGGACTGGGATGCGGCGGAAAGATCCGTGAAGCACCTGGCTGCCCTGAACCCGCGGATGGTCATCAGTGGACACGGTGCGGCTGCTGCGGGAGTGGGCATGCGTCAAGCTCTTGACAGCCTGGCTGAGCGGTTCAGGGTGTTCGCCGTCCCGCCGAAATTGAAATTCGTGCGCGAGCCGGCGGCAGTCCAAGGTAGCTGAGGCTAACCGAGCCGTCGTCGTTCTGAAGTATGGTCAAGTTGGGCAGACTCTGTCTCTCGAGCCGGTAGAGTTACCCGTCGGGTCGCGCGCCCCATCGTCGCCGACAAACTCTGACAAGCGGAACAAACCCGGGAGGCGCCGGGTTAGGGCGTTCGATCGGCGCAGGGCGACTGCGGCCAAGCGCCCCGAAGTTCTGCGTCAGGAGAAGACGTCAGATGGAAAACGAGTACCCGAAGGACGCGTCCTGTCCGCCCGCGAGCCGACCGGCAAGAAGTTGTTCGAGTCCACACGCGTCGGCATCCGCCAAGACTTGGCTTTGATTCGCTCATCGGCCAAAACCGTGGAGGAGACCAAATGGCAAATCTGGGAAGATTGGCGATCGCGATGCTTGGCGTTCTGGCACACCAAAACCCCGACAAGCTCTGTGAATTGATTCCGGGAGCGGGGTATCTTAACCCAAACGACCCGCAACGCAGAATTCTGGCTCAGATAACGAATGGCGTGTCGAGGGCTGACCTTGGTGAGATCCTCGACCGGTTCAGGGAGGTGGGGGCAGGATCGAAGGTCGACTCGTGGGTTGGCAGCGGGCCAAACCAACCGATTGAGCCAAGGGACGTCCAAGCGGCAATGGACGAAGGTACACTCACGTCCATTTCGATGCAGACGGGTCTTTCGCGCGAGGAGCTAATCAGAAGGATTGCGCGGGATCTACCCGAGACAGTCAACGAGATGACGCCGAATGGTGAATGGCCGCCTGAGCCGACACATGGTTTGGATAAGTCGACCCTGCTCGACAATGTATCCTAGGGGACACAGCCAGGAATGCAGCCGGCCAAGGCGAGATCCAGGGTGGCAACTCTACACGGGGGGACGCTCCTGCGCGATCGCCTTCATCCGCTCGCGAACCAAGGGTCTGTTTCGAGCGCGCCGAACGCTCAACTGGCCGCCATCCTGAAAATGCGGCACCGCTGCATCGCGGCGCCCTCGCTCGCGTATATCGGTGAGCGGAAGAAGGCGCGTTCCTGGCTGGCCAGAGCGCTGGCGATCGATCCGGACGACTTCGTGACGTAGTACAACGCCGCTTGCATGTATTCCGTGCTCGGGGAAGTGGAGGAAGCGGTGCGGTACCTGGAAAGAGCCGTCGGAGGAAGCGTGAGTCAGAACGTATTGGAACGAATCCGTCACGAAGTCATTTCGACGCCATTCGCGATCACCCGCGGTTCGTGCAGCTTCTTAGTTCACTTGCCTTGTGACGCACAGCTGTACTTGCACAAGCTTCGGCCTGCCTAGCAGCCGCGTTCGGTTTGGGTGGCGGATTCAACTGATCGCAGCAACACACGCTCTTTTCTGAAAGAGGGAGTGTGAGCCATGAAGCAGCGAAGTCGCATCTACTACTCGGCCGCTCAGCGCCTGAGATTTGGGTTCGATGGCAGGCGGGCGAGTCGATGAGCTCGATCGGACGACGATTCGATCGGGAGTCTTCATCGGTCCGTTCTTGCCGCCGCGCCTGGGCCTTGCACTGGCGGGCTGCCGGCCTTGCCTGTCGCCGGTGGTGTTTTCCCCCACATTTTGCTGCCGCTGCTTGTGCTGCTCACCTGGCCGCTCGCCATGGGCAAGTATTTCGCCCCGGCATCGTCTCTGCGGGGTTTGCTTCGTCGGCAAAGGACATCGCCAGCTGGCCTCACAGCTGCGGTCGATCGCGGCCGAATCGGATTGATGCTGGCCGACGCGCTGGCCGGCGGCCGCTTCACCCTGTTGATGCCTGCCGGCATTATTGCCGGGGCCGGCGACCGGTTGTTCGATGCGAAAGCCGAGGCTCTTAGACTACAATCGGAGATTCCTGGTTCCTTTGTCGATATCATCCCGCAGGCCGGCCACATGGTCCACCACACCGCACCGCTAGCTGTTCTCGCCATGGTGGACAGGGTCGCTGCCGCGGCCAGCAGTGAAGTAGGCCGGCACTGGCGCGATCCCGAAGAAGTGGAATCGCGATTTTCGGAAAAGATCATGCTCAAAAGCAATAGGTAGAACCCCGTCCCGACTCTATCGGGTGGCGAATCCGATGATTTACTTCACGGCGGCACGCACTTCAGCGAACCGCATCCTGTGCATCCATCCGCGCCGGTTCGGCTAACATCGACGTCGAGGTCCCGTATCTTGGGGATTTGGCCAGGGGAACGGCCCCAATTCCGTGTTCGGCTTCTGCCTCTCTTTGTGGCTGCCAGCATCTAGTCGTCTGCAAATCGAGGCCACGGACTGACAAGCACCCCCGCACTACAAGGAGCTGGCGGTCGGAGAACAAATGTAGACATGTCGCACCATCCTTGCGGGTACGGCTTGCGATGCATACTGACGGTCGAGGGCTTAATGTAACCAAATCAACGGCTCGGCGTTTCGGTCAGCGCCGTTGCAATGAGCGAAGCCATAACCTCTGTCACGAGCATAGACTGGCGATTTCATGAGTCGCAATTTTCTGGTGATTGAACCTGAGGAAGGCATTGCCGTGCTCAAGGGGCTTGCCTCCTCGGCGCGGATCTCGATGCTGAAACTGCTGCATGAGAAGGGGCCGATGAATATCAACGAAATCGCCGCCGTGCTGTCGCTACCGCAGTCGACCGTCTCGACCAACATCCAGGTGCTGGAGGATGCGGGGCTGATCCGCACCGAGAGAGCGAAGAAAGGCAGTCGGAAAATCTGCTATCCGACCGCCGAAAAAGTGCTCGTCGTGTTCAAGAGCGAATATCGTGCGGTCAAGAACGACGCGATCGAAGTGTCGATGCCGATCGGGCTTTATACCGGCTTCGAGGTTACCGCGCCCTGCGGCCTTTGTTCGCCGGACGGCATCATCGGTCTGCTCGATGTGCCGAACACTTTCCTCGATCCGGACCGCATGAAGGCCGGTCTGCTATGGTTCACGCGCGGTTTTGTCGAATACCAGTTCCCCAACAATGCCAAGCTCGCCAATGCCGAGATCACCGGACTCGAAGTTGCGATAGAGCTGTCTTCGGAAGTGCCGGGCACCAGCGCCGATTGGCCCTCGGACATCACGCTGACGATCAATGGTGTCGATGTCGGCACCTGGACGTCGCCGGGGGATTTCGGCGACAAGCGCGGCGTCTTCACGCCCTCCTGGTGGAAGCTCAAGGGCTCGCAATACGGTAAGCTGAAGAACTGGCGAATTGCCAATGACGGCACCTATGTCGACGGCCTCAGGATTTCCGAAACCGGCCTCGCCGCACTCGATCTGAAGAGCCATCATTCAATCCGCGTCCGTATCGGCGTCAAGGACGACGCCAAGCGCCCCGGCGGGATCAATATTTTCGGCAAGGGCTTTGGAAATTACGATCAGGACATTGTGCTCAGGATCAAAACCGCGTGAATCGACTGGCCGCGTTGCTGCGCTCAGTTACAGTTCATTGCTAGGCTAGGCTAGGCTTGCAGCTGGCACCGCCGTCCATGAGGCGACCGGCTTGCCTGACGTGTATAGATCCCTCGTCGCAAGCTTTGCCCACTGGCTGCGAATCCCCTGCTACCCTCAATCACCAGTACAAAGGGATCCGTCCCACCAACCAACAGCCAGAGCATCCTCCGTTCCGGCAAATGCCGGAACTTACCAGCTAGGCAACTCTCGAAAGTATATGCCGATCCAGGTCACACTTTGCCAACCCGAACCGCCAGCGATGGTTCGTCGCCTCACGCCTGCTCTGGTAGAACAAGGTCAGTTGCCGGCCGTCGATCATCACCGTCGAATGGCCATTCTCGCCGGGCTCACCAGGGTCGAGAACGGGGCCAACGGAAACGTAGGGACCCTTGACGTCATCGGCGATGGCGAAGAAGACGCGCTGCCGGCTGCCGCGCGGACCTTCGGGGAGGAAGCAGGTGGCGTTGAGAAGCACACGACCGTCCGGCAGCTCGACGAGCTGCGCGCCTTCGATCCCCCATTCGTAATCGGGGTGCTCGCGCGCATTGTGATGTGGCACGTCGAGATGATCGAGTATCTTGCCGAGACGTTTCCATGGCCCGAACCAGGAATCGGATTGGCTGCGCGCCAGATAGACATCAGGCTGGGGCACCCTGGTGAATTTGGGCATGCCTGAATAGACGATATAGCGCTTGCCTCCGACGATTGCGGGATGGGGATCGTAGATGCCGTCCTCATCGGTGTCGGGCAGCGACAATATCGCCGGATTGAGCACCACCCAATGAAAGCCGTCATTGGACACCGCGTGCTCGCAACGTCCGCCGGACTTCATGAATTCGGTCTGGATAAACATGTGGAAGACGCCGCACTCATGAATGACGCCGGGCGCCGCAATGCCAGATCCGGTTACCGGCAAAACGATCGCCTCGTGCTCTGTCCAGGGTCCATAAAGATCCGGCGCTGTGGCGTGGAGGATTTTCCAGCTCTCTGTTGTGACGGTGCCGCTGGAGCCGAAGACGTGCCAGAGCGTGCCGTCGAACACCGGACAAGGGTCCTTCAGATCATCCACAACCTGCGGGTGAAACAATGGAAAGACGTTGGTTTCAAAGTCGATCTTCATTCGCCAGCCATCCCTCGATTCGTCTCGGTCTCCATTCAAATGAACCACCGGCGCGACTCAGATGAATCGATTCCAAGCGTATTTATAGCTCCGCTGATGAACGGTTGTTGAACGATTGAAGGATTTGAACCGCTCTGTGGCAAAGGGCCACATTTGGGGAGCCCGACCTGACGCGAGGGGCTTCATCATGTGGATCGAATGGGGGCGGCCGGCTCGCCCCTTCTCTGTCGAGCCGTCGCAAGTGGAGCGGACGGCTGGTCTCGCCCGAGACAGTTTGGAGCTATGGAACAACTTATCGGGATGGAAGTTATATAGAAGGCTGCGAACTTCATGTCAAAGCTGCCTCGATTGACTTTTGTTAGTCGAGGCATTTTGTAACTATATCGAAGGATAATCTACATGGAAATGGCGGCGGGCCGGGCCAAAACACCAAAAAACCCTGTACAACCGTCTATTTTCATTTGCTTTTCACACCTCCGATGGAACTTCGTATATCAGAGACCACAACACATTCTGACCCTGGCGTCAAAACAGCAACAGCTAATTTACTTCGAAGAGCCGATCTTCGATGAGAGGCGCCACCCTTCGATGCGGGTGCACAATATTACCCCCAAGATCAGAATAGTGACGCCGCTGATCCCAGTTGGTACCTCCGCGACCAGGGCGGACGCGATCCAGCGCAGGTTCGTCGATCAGATCCTCGCCTCGACGCCGCATGACCGATTGACGACCTGGTATTACACGCCCATGGCGCTACGCTTCAGCGATCATCTCGCCTGTGACGTCTGCGTCTACGACTGCATGGATGAACTCTCCGCGTTCAAAGACGCTCCCGCAGAGTTGACGCAGTTGGAAAAGGCGCTGTTGCAACGTGCCGATGTCGTCTTCACGGGCGGGCAGAGCCTCTATGAGGCCAAGCGCAGCTTGCACCGGGCGATCTTTCCCTTCCCGAGCAGCATCGACGCTACTCATTTCCATCAGGCTAGGGCGCCAGGTGAGGACCCGTTCGATCAGGCCGACATACCTCACCCGAGGGTGGGGTACTTCGGGGTCATCGACGAACGGCTCGACCTTGAACTTATCGCGCAGGCGGCTGCGGCAATGCCAGACGTGCATTTTGTCATGCTCGGCCCTGTCGTCAAGATCGATCGGGCGAGCCTTCCCACGGCAGGCAACCTGCATTGGCTGGGCGGCAAGTCCTATGCAGACCTGCCGAACTATCTCAGGCATTGGAGTGCCGGCTGGATGCCGTTCGCGCTGAACGAAGCGACCCGCTACATCAGCCCGACCAAGACTCCCGAGTTTCTTGCGGCAGGACTGCCGGTGTTGTCCACGGCGATCGTCGACGTTGTGCGTACCTACGGCGTCGAAGGCCTTGTCGAGATTGTCGAGGCGGAGGATATCGAGGCCAAGCTTCGGTCGATCCTGGCCCACCCCCGCGATTTCCTGGTCAAGAAGGCCGACGCCTACCTCGCCGACATGTCCTGGGAGAAGACCTGGAGCGCGATGGCTGCCCACATCGAGCGCGCCCATGCGATGAAGAGCGTCGTCCCATTCCTGAGGAGGGCGTGAGCGTGTTCGACTGGTTGATCGTAGGGGCCGGTTTCGCCGGCAGTGTGCTGGCCGAGCGTATCGCATCGCAACGGCAGGAAAGCGTCCTGATCATAGACCGACGAAATCACGTCGGCGGCAATGCCTATGACTGCTACGACGAGGCGGGAATCCTAATTCACCGTTACGGGCCTCACATCTTTCACACCAACGCGCAATCGATCGTCGACTATCTGTCGCAATTCACCGAATGGCGGCCTTACGAACATCGCGTGCTGTCGCTTGTCGATGGAAAGCTGCTGCCGATACCGATCAATCTCGACACCATAAACCGCCTCTACGGCCTTGAGTTAACGTCCGAGCAGCTGCAGGACTTCTTCGCTTCCCGGCGCGAAACGGTCAAAGAAGTCCGCACCGCTGAGGACGTCGTGGTCAGCACTGTCGGCAGAGAGCTCTACGAGAAATTCTTCCGCGGCTACACGAGGAAGCAGTGGGGTGTCGACCCTTCCCAGTTGAGCAAGTCAGTGACGGCGCGAGTCCCGACCCGGACCGATCGTGACGATCGCTATTTTGGTGACAGCTTCCAGAACATGCCGGCAGGCGGGTATACGCGCATGTTCCACCGCATGTTGAATAACCCCAAGGTCAAGATCTTGCTGCAGACTGATTACCGCGAAATTCGCGACAAGATTCCCTTTCAGCGGATGATCTACACCGGGCCAATCGACGAATATTTCGACTGGAAGCTTGGTCACTTGCCCTACCGCTCGCTGCGCTTTGAGCACATGACGCTTGATTGTGAGCAGTTCCAGCCGGTCGCCGTCGTTAACTATCCGCAGACGGAAAAATACACACGGATCACCGAGTACAAGCATCTGACCGGTCAAGAGAGTCCGAAGACCAGCCTCACCTACGAATACCCCACGGACATCGGAGATCCTTATTACCCGGTGCCGCGGGCCGAAAACGAGGCGTTGTACAAGCGCTATGAAGCTTTGGCCGCGGCCTGCCCGGAGGTCTGGTTCGTCGGACGTCTGGCAACATATCGCTATTACAATATGGATCAGGTCGTCGGCCAGGCATTGGCTACGTTCGGACGCATTCAGGCGCGCCTTGCCGGCAAGGGGATGCTCGTCACGCCGACGCAGCGCGAGGCGGCCGAGTGAATGATGCTCCGGGCTGACCGGCGTTAGGGCGACCCACGGGGAAAGAGGCCAAGGATCTTTCTCGGCGAACAGCTTTAGCTGTGCTGTTGATGCAGCTGAAACGTGCGCACTGTTCTGATCAGCGAGGCTATGGCGCGCCTGCTTGTTGTTTTTCGAAGGCCACGAACAATTGGCGCTGGCGCTCCAACTCGTCGGCAAGGGGCTTGCGAAGAGCGCGCGAGCCGTCCGCATGGATGGTGGAGAACAAGCCGACTTCGGCGTGGCGCGAATTGTCCCAACCTGGGTAGGCTGTCACCGGATAAAGGCATATGCCCTGGATAGGTGCCCCGAGGCTGGTCGCGTCGCGCACTTCGTCGCAAACGTAATGAAGCCAGGCCGGCCGACCGGACCCTTCGGCGCCGGTCTCGGCGATGAACATCGGCTTTTTGTATCGCTCGGCGACCTCGACCAGCATTTCCGAAAGTGCACGGTATTCGTGGTGCCCCATCGGTATGGTTGGGCCATTAAAGTACCATTGGTTGTGCGGATAGAAGTTTAGGCCGATGACGTCCACAACGTCCTCGCTGCCGCCCAACTCCGGCTCCACGCGCCCAATCAGCATGTCATACGCCTCGAACTGCCCCTGACGAGCATTTTCGGCGCGCCGCCGTTCGGGGCGAGTACGGTCACGAGGAGCAATATGGATCAGCGGTTCAGCCCAGATGAACCTGCAGCCGGGTTCAGCCTCCCGCATCGCCCTCACGCCGGCGACCGCTGCCCTGACAAGGTGTCGTTTGAACCATCGACGCTTGTTGGGCCCGACGCGGGGGAAATAGCCGACCTCCACCGCCCATGCAAAAAACGAAATCTCGTTGATCGGGCACACCAGGGGAGCCACCCCGGTAGCGGAGCGATGAACCCGAACAGCTTCCGCGGCGAAACGGACGTAGGCCTTGATAAACCCCGGGCCACCTTGGTCGATATGGTCTGGCGAGCCATAGTGGAATATATCCCAGATAATCTGCACCCCGGCCGCCTGGGCTGCTTCGATCACCGACATCCAGCTCGACCAGTCAAAGACTCCCGGCGCTGTTTCGATCAAGTGCCAGCGCAAGCCGTCGCGGATCGTGCGAAGCCCAAGCTCGGCACAGCGGCGATAGTCGCCGGATGCATGGGTGTCATGTGAGGTCGCACGGATCAGATCAAGGCGCACCCCGTCGGCACGACGATGCGAGGAACACTCGAAACCAGCCATGAAAAAGCTGTCGAACCCGGAAGAGCCTGCCGTGGGCCGACGAGCGGTGTTCTCGTTCATACCAACATCCTGTCGCCCAAGGCGTGCGCAAGTAATCGCATTCGCAGTCCCCCATCGTCAGTTCCGGTGGCCTAGTCGAAATCGGTCGGCCACCACCACGTCGACGGCTCGGCGGCTGCGGTGTACACGTGTGCCTGGATTGGCGAATACAACCAAGCTCCAATCCCGTCTGCTGGGGGCCGCGGTCGCGTCGATTCGATCCGAAGTTATGCGGCCTGTTGCATCGCCCGTTCGTTGACGCCTGTTTCGCCTAGTCGGGTGAGCGCCTCATCGGTTGCTTTTTCTTCCTTGAGCGTCTGTTCGAGTAGCGGGACGGCGTCTTTCAAGCCAAGTAACCCGGCCCATGTGACAAGAGTCCCGTAGCGCGCTATTTCATAATGTTCGACGGACTGGGCTGCAGCCACGAGACCCGCGTCCAATGCCGGAGTCTCCTCGAATTCCTCCAAAATCTCCTGTCCTTCTTCGATGATGCCGTCGATCGCCGGGCACGTTTTCCCTTGGGCTCTCTTGCCAAAGGCGTCGAAAACTTGCTGCAGACGCTCGATCTGACCTTCCGTCTCGTCACGATGTTTTTCGAACGCCGCCTTCAACTCTTCGGACTCCGCGCCCTTTGCCATTTTCCGGAGCGCCGTCAGAATCTTGCGTTCGGCGTAGTAGATGTCTTTCAGACCATCATAGAAAAGGTCTTCCAAGCCCTTGGAGCTGCCCTGAGAGCTTTTTTTTATCGCCATTGTCATCTCCTCTTTCATTTGTATCGACGCATGCATGGCTCTAACTGGACCAGTCTCTTGTTGTTCCTTCGCCACGGCACAGCGGCGGCCAACAGCGAGCGACGGTCGGGTTGACCGCTGATTTCAGTCCGCCGCGCCAGCAGCGGCTTGAGCATCTCGGCTGCGCTCCATTGCGGAAGTTCCGGAATGAGGATCGTCTGCCTGAAGGGTTTCCGCTGTCATCGAGTCCTTGCGGCCGCATTTTTCGCAACGGACCTTTGCCCGCACCTGATCAAGGTTCCGGTCTCTTCTCGGAGTTCGAGAGGGTTGGAGAAGCGCTTAATGTGCCCGCAGGTAACGCGAGCCACCTGCCGGCACCAAGGTCGAGGCGCAGATCGCGATCGCGCGCATAATGATGGGCGCCGGCCGGCCGCTCTGACCTTGGCGACCCTCAGGCTGTTGACACCATGTCCAATAGCTTCGAACTCAGCTTACGACCCCATTAGAAGACAGCACATCTCGAAAGGGTCGTTTTGCGGGTCCATCGTGCAGTCCTCCATCGCTTTTCTGCCATTTCGACACGAACGGGAATTCGGAGTTGGCGGGTTCCCGCGAGCCGTCGGCGTATTTCGGGGTAGGGGGGCACGAATGGCGGACGGGAGGTAGCATCCTGCAGTCATCTAGAGACTGCTGAACTCCAAGCGCAAAGGAGCCATGGGAGCGCTAGCTACGTCGGAAGGCGCGCACTTCAGACAGTGCCATTTTGCGCCGCTTATCGAGGTATGAAGCTAGGTCGCTGGAGATGAACGCCTTTGGCACTCTTCTGGCTTCTTCTGCTCGGGTTAGCGGAAGCTCAATTTCTCCAATGCTCACTTTGCGTAAGAACTTGGTGAGCGTCAGGTGGGAAAAATAATCCTTGCACACGGTCTTGTGGTGCCGCTGGTGGTGGTCGTGTCGGTGCGCTGATCGCCGGACATGTTGGTCCCGCTGCTCGTCGTGCCGGTGCCCTGATCCGTCGTGCTGGGCATGGTTGTCGTGGTCGAGGTTCCGCTCGAAGTTCCGCTCGTCGTCTGGGCAAAGGAAAGCCCGGCCGACACCGCCAGCACGGCCGAAGCCAAAAGGATGCGTTTCATCTTCTTTCTCCTTTCTGAATGCGCGGGATGCGCCTGGCCAAATCGAACAGGCAGACAGAAGGAGTGTTCCCCGATGAAGTTCAACTTTTGTAACTCTGGTCGTAGGTCAGCCTTAGGATGGCCGGCGTATATTAGAAGCCTCATGACGACGGCTCGATTCGAAAACCAATCAACGAGCGGAGAGGCCGTCGCGTTCCTTGTGACTGCGGTGGTGCGGTGAGGCACAAGGCTCAATGCGGAGCGCCAGCCGCCGCGATCAGCGCCTCGTCGACAATCCACTTCAGCTTCGCCGAGCGCTGGTAGCTTCATCTGCTTGCCGTTGTTACTTGCCAGGAACGACATGCAGCGGTCGCAGTATGCCATGCGCGGCACTTCAACATGTCGCCGTATGTCGCCGCGTCGGATGGCCAGGAAGCGGGCGAGTGCTAGTTGGACTTTATAATGGAGCGGCGCAGCGGCGAGCGTCCACGGGCCGTTTTCCTTGCGCCGATCTTCCGCGATCTTGGCCTTTCCCACGCATCGCTGCAGGATTTTCGCGAGATGAATTGAGACCCGCCATGACGCTGATCTCTGCGACGGTCAAGGCCCGTTCGGCGGGCTCTACTCCGGAACAATGTCCTCTTCTGAAAGTTTCCTTAGATCGCAAAGGAGATTCGAAATGTCAGAAAGCCGCGAATGGTTTGTCCAATGGCTTAGAGATGCTCATGCCATGGAAGAGCAGGCCGAAACGATGTTGAACGGGCAGTTGGGTCGCATCGAGAACTATCCCGAGCTGAGCGACCGAATCCGACAGCACCTCGACGAAACGAAGCAGCAGGCTGCCCGGCTGAAGACTTGTCTCGATCAGATGGACGAGGGTTCATCCACGATGAAGGACGCTGGCGGTAAGCTGACGGCGATGGCGCAATCGCTGAGCGGCGTCTTCGCTGGAGACGAGGTGATGAAAGGATCGCTCGCGAGCTACACGTTCGAGCATATGGAAATCGCCTCCTACACGATCCTGATTGCCGCTGCTCGATCGCTCGGCGAAACGGAGGTTCTTCGGGCTTGCGACGAGAACTTGCGAGAGGAGGTCGCGATGGCGGAATGGTTGAAGGACCATCTTCCCTCGACAACCGAGCAGTTCCTTGCGCGGGCCGAAGCGGACAGCGACAGCGCCAAGCGGTGATCGGGTAGGAACGTAGTGATCGTGAACTGGGTGATCGGGATTCGTCCGCTAGCGCGTCCCCTTCGTGAGCGCTGGGCAACGAACACGCCTAGCAGGCGGTCGTCGAGCTGCGCATTCGAGAAATTGCAACGACGAGCGATGCTAATATTGCGGCGTCGTCACTTAGCGAGTCGAAGCGTTCGCCTGCGCAAGCCTGGTCAAATACACATTGGCAATAGCCAGATCGGAAGGGCTAGCGCAGCGCTCGGCGAGATCAAGCTCGAGTGGGCGTGTTAAAACGTTGGAAACGAGGTCGCGATAGCGGAATGCCCGAGAACACTCGTCCCTGATGACTGAGCAGTTGCGTGCGCGGGCACCGGCAGCGCCAAGCCGGATCCGAGAAAGTTCGTCCTGACAGGGGACAGAGCGCGCCAGCGACGGGCAGAGGTTCCTGTCAGCCCAGCCCAGCGAGGGAACTTACAATGGAAAACTGGCGTTAACATCGCGTAATGCGGGAGCGTGCAGATGTTTTCGCTCGCAAAAGATACAATTAAACTGCCAATTCTTGCGCTCACGTTATGGCGTCGGCAGCACTTGCATCGTTTTCGGGGTGAAATTCCGCTTCAGCCGGTCGCTGGCGGTTTCGCTGAGGGCCATGACCGACCGGCCGACGATCATCATGCTCGAAGGGCTTGACCCCTTTGTCCGATCTTCTCCGCCGTGCGCATCGTCATCGCGCCGTCCGTGGTTCCAGAATATGCAACCCGATGGCTGAACTCGTCGGGACTCGATAAATGTGAGCGCGGCATCATACTTTGCCTTCAGGACGACTGTTTCTCTGCAATGACCTCTGTCTACGCCCTTCCAGTTCGGTCGGTGTCCATCTGCTCATTCCGACGTCGTTGATAGGCAAAGCCGACAGCCGCGGCGACTGCCAAACCTGCTGCCGCCAGAAGGAGTTTGTCCTCGGTATGCTCATCGCGCGATGCGTCTTGGCGAGCTAACGACGCTTCATCGAAGGGCGCGGATGCTCTTGCGGCAGTCTCGCCCTCGTGCTGCCCATCGCCGCTACGGCGGATAGCGGCAGCCAGACGTTCTGTCTTCTCTTTAACAGTTTCCTTGGCCACGCCGGTCAACTCGGCAGCTTCGCGTTTTATTTTACCAGCCGTTTCAAGAGCGAAATCACTGACGCTTTCCGCCAAATCACTAGATTGCTCCTTCAGGCGCTCCTTGGCGTACGATAGGTGATCCACCTGCTGCTCGCCGGGTGGCCGGGCTGAATTGGTCCGCAACAAGCTGATCAATCCCGCTCCGACGAGTGCGGTTGCGATCGGCGGATGGCGGAGGAAACGCCACCCCAAACCGGCCCCAATCGCCAAAGCAGCGCTCGGATTGGCAGCCGCCTTGGCCTTGAGATCGTCAATAGTCGCCTGCGCCACCGATTGCATTGAGGCTCTTGCTTTCTCTACCAGCGCATCCTTTGCCTCAAGCGCTTCGTGTTTCAAATCATCGGTAAACTCGGAGAGCGTGTTTGGCGACCGAAGTGTCGACAAATCCTCGGCGAGCTTAGCCCGGGCAGCCTCAACTTCGTATTCAAGATGCTCAAGTTGCGGATCGGCCATCATAAATCTCTCTTGCCAACGGGGCGGGCAGGTTTGCTCGACCGAGGGTTGTCCGACCGCTGCGATTTGGCCGTTATTCCTTCCGAAGGGGTGGCGCTGCCCGGTTGCAGCTTGGCGGTGGATGGACCGCTCGATCCACTTGGGCTTGGCGAAGACGGCTGCACGGGTTCACTTGATTGCTCTTCTGATAAGGCACTCCCAAAGGCACCCGCAACGTCCCTTGCGACCTCCTTGAGGCCGTCCGAATTCAGCCCATGTTCCTCGGCGGCGCTTTTGAGCCGTTCGCCCGCCTTTGCTGTCGAGGACTTCAAGCGTTCCCCAGCTTTTTCAGCAGCATCCGTCAATCGCTCTCCTGCTGGGCCGAGCGTGCGCCTCTCGACATCGCTGGCCGGCAAAGCAGCAGCTATAGCGGCACCGGCTGCGAAGCCGGCCAGAACAAAAGCCAATGGCTGTTCTTCCACCATGCGGCCAATCGTGTCTTGGAACGTTGATTGGGCTTGCTGCACCACGCGCCCTGACTTCTCGGATACGGAGCGACCGGCCTGTTCTGCGTATGACGCGGCGGATGATGCGTACTGAGTTGCGGTTTCACTCACCTTCTCCCCAATGCCGGCTAAATTGTCGCGCATGGCCTCTGCTGTCTCGCTAGCCTCTTCCTGCGCTTTCGACGCCCCGCCGCTGGCGGTGCGTACGTGCGGAGCATTTTGGCGCCCGTCGTTTCCACGGGATTGCTCGCGATGCCCGGCACTTGAACCGCGGCTGCGCATTAGCAGCGCGCACCCTGCCGCGACGAGCAGAAGGCCTTCGGGATTGTTCCTAGCGGAGCTGAGAAGCCATTCTTTGGTTCCAAAATCCTGGACCTGTGAATTGCGGCTCATGTCAGTTGCTCCTTGGTTGTCGCAATATCCTGCTTTATTTGGCTTATGGAGTGTGTCGGCAGAAGTTCTTTTTGGGCATCAGCGCGGCCCTTATAGTAGGCGAAAGCAGCGGCGACGGCCGTTGCGGCCGCGACGATCAGACACGACCAGTGCAGGGCTATCCCTAAGCTGGCTATTCCAAGTACGACGGCTTGCATTAGAAGCAGAGCGGCGACCACTCCCAGCACGCCCGCAGCAGACATCCACACACCTGCTTGGAGCTTCGTTGAGACGTTGGCGGATAGCTCCGCATGCGCCAGGCGCAACTCTTTCTGAAAGAGGTCCGCGACGTCCCCCAACACTGCCGACAGTGCTTGAGGGAGAGGCGAATTCTTCAGTTGTTCCTGTGCCATCAGATCAGTTCGCTCCCTGCCGCCTTTCCTTGATGGACTCTGGTGCGGGAGGCGCGCTCTTCAGTGTGCGGAATGTCAAAAAACCCGCTACTGCGGCCAGCCCAAACACCAAACCCGGCTTGCGCCTCGCCAAATCGGACGCTGCAAGAACCAGCTGATCGACGGACCTGTCTCGCAGGTCGTCTGCGTATCCATCAAGCCTATTCGCGAAAGTGCGCACGACCCCAGCGACTATCGGTGCGTTTGCGTCGAGGTCCTCGGCCGCACGCTTAGTCGAACTCGCCAGTTGGCCCATCACCTCGGCGCCGCTGCCGACCTGACGGTCCAACATCTCCTTAACCTGATTGGTCACGGTGGACGCGCCACCAACGGCCGCCCGTTTGGCGGTTTCCGCTGCCCCTTGCGCTATGTCGGACGCTTTGGATAACGTGCCGCTTACGGTCGCTCCTATGTCTTCCGGGGTACCGTCACCAGCTCTTAGCGCAGTTGGGGGATGCCGTTCAGAATTCCGGTTGTTCATGGTTTCCTCCATTCGAGGAGCAAACGGAGGTAAGGCCCGTTGGTTCCCAATGAGTGACTATCTGGGGTGTCAAGTTGCGTTTGCGAACTCGTGGCGCGCATCGCGTGCTTTTGCATTGGGAATGATGGGTAGCTTGCGGGCGGGCGCAATGCGAATAATCATCTTTTCCTTTCCTGCCTGAAGGCGCGGGGGGATCATATCTGGCGACGGTGAGCGCGATGAGGAAGAGGATGGAGCGCGGACCTTTACGGCCGCCGCGCACAGGTCTTCGACCGCTGCGCCTGCCGCTGTCATTGGCGATCGGCGCCAAGCCCACGAGTTTGGCGATGGCCTTATTGGAAAGGTGTCAATCTCGGACAACTCGGCCATCAGGAGTACGCGGGGCCCTTGACCGAACCGAAGACCTGATCGAGACAGGCCCACAGCGGATCGTCGTCGATTAGCGAGGCGATCTCGCCCTTCAAGTCGGCGGCTCTGACGCTTGAGCAAACAATGACCTCGTCGAGGCTGGCGAGGTTTCGGCATCGGCGACGGTGCTTTTGCGTTGCTTCTGGATGGTGAGATCGCCAGTCACCTGGGCAAGCCGGGCGACCAGCGCCTTGAGCCGTTGCTGGGCCACGCTCGGCTGCAGCCGCTTGACGATGGCGTGCAAAGTGATCTGCGCGCTACGCGTTGCGCTCGTCCAAACGCGACTGCTGGTCGGCGGCATCGGCCGATCCGCCCAGTGTGTCGGCGACCGTGGCACCTCGCGCACCCATCGGCTGCTGCGCACCTGTTGTGGTGTCCATCGCTGTCTGATGCTCCATCTCGGAATTCAGCTCCGCACCTACAACCAGGACAATCACAGAAATCCAAGTCCACATCATCAAGCCGATGACTGCCCCAAGGGCTCCATACGTGGCGTTGTAGTTGGCGAAGTTTTCAAGATAATAGGAGAAGCCTATCGAGACTGCGATCCAGACCACAGCCGCGAGGAAGGCGCCCCATGTCGCCCATTGCCACTTTGCCCTTTCCCGGCTGGGCCCGTAGCGGTAAATCAGCGTGATCCCGACGCCCACCATGATCAGCATCATCGGCCACCGCAGGATCCGCACAAGGGCTTCGGTCCAGCCGCCGAGGTTCAGCAGCACAAGCATGGCCGGCACAATCCCCACCGAGATGATAAAGCCGATACCAATGAGGATGGCGCCAAGCGTGAAGCCCAAGGCCAGGAGATTCAGGTGGATGAAGCCGCGCTTTTCACTCTCCTCGTAGGCGATGTTCATGGCTTCGAATAGCGTCTTTATGCCGTTACTGGCGCTCCACAGTGCGACGGCAAGGCCGAAGATGAAGCCGAAGCTGAGCGCGCCAGCCTTCTGAGCGGCCAAGGACGCAAGCTGAGATCTGATAATATCCAGCCCTCCCGAAGGCAGTACGCCGCCAAGGAACGCAATGTGCTCAGCGATGGTCTGAGGATCGGCGACGAAACCGTAGATGGACACGAAGGCGGCAAGTGCTGGAAAGAGGGCAAGAAGCAGATAGAATGCGGCCCCGGCCGCGATAAGCATAACACGGTCCTCGGTGAGCTCAGCGAAGACCCGCCACAGCACGTCCTTCCAGCCGCGGCTGGGAATCTCTGACGGCCATTCGGCATTGCGTCCGCGGCTCTCCCGTTCGGCCCGCCGCTCAAGTTGCACTTGACCTTCGTAAGCGTCCTCGGTTGTTTTCTTCGACATGGCCGCCGGTCCGGAGCATCTTCTTCGCGGGGCAAACGTATAATAGCGCCAAAGGATGCAGGTGCAGACCTGCGCTTACAAATAAACATCCGCCGCCTGTACCAACACCTGCGCCATCCCCACTTGGCCCTTCGGCTCCCATGCCCATCTGGCGGAGGATGCGACGGCTGAGCGTGCATGTTGTCGGGACGACGCAGCCTGATCTAAATCCTCATTGCGCTGGATCACTTTAACGACACCCACGTTACCAGCCATGATCTCACTCGCGCCTGAACATCAGTTCGTCAACGCCGGAAGCATTCGGCTTCATGTCGTTCAGGCCGGGCCTGCCGAGGGTAAGCCGGTCATGCTCCTGCACGGGTTCCCGGACTTCTGGATCGGCTGGAGACGGCAGATCCGTACGCTCGCTTCCGCCGGATATCGGGTCATCGTTCCCGACCAGAGGGGCTACAACACCAGCGACAAGCCCGAGGGCATCCACGAGTACACGCTCCCCAAGCTCCTCGGCGATGTCGTCGCCCTGGCCGACGCGCTCGGCATCGGAAGGTTTCACCTCGTCGGCCATGACTGGGGCGGCATCGTCGCTTGGGCCGCCGGGGCAAACTTGCCTCATCGCCTGGACAAGCTCGTCATCCTGAATGCGCCCCATCCCGAGGTGCTGTTTACCCATGCCCTGCGATCTCCGACGCAGTTTCTGCGGAGCAGCTACGCGGTTTTCTTCCAGATCCCTTGCTGCCCGAAGCCGTTTTGGGTGCGCGCCGCTCGGCCTTGCTCGCACGAGCACTCAGGACATCCAGCCGGGCAGGCGCCTTCGAAGAAGAGGAGATTGCAGAATATCGGCAGGCCTGGGAGCGGCCGGGGCGCTGACCAACATGCTCAACTGGTATCGCGCCCTGCGCTTTCGCCCGAGCCTGAAGGAGCGGATCACGACGCCCACTCTTGTAATCTGGGGGATGCGGGACCAGGCTCTGGAATCCGGGCTGGCCAAGCGCAGTCTCGCCCTTTGCGACGATGGCCGCCTGCAGACTTTCGAGAAGGGGACGCATTGGGTTCAACGCGAAGAGAGCAACGAGGTGAATGCGGCGCTTCTGGCGTTCATGGAGGGCTGAGGAACTCAAAAATGAATAGAAACTGGGGGCAGCGTCAGATGGAGCCGGAGGAGGCCTGCAGGGCATTCCTGGCTGCTGCAAAAGAGGAGGGGACATTACAACTAGCTAAGTTGGATTGCGGTATAAGGTTCTATTGTCTCCGACCAACACCGCGCTTTGCGGAGCCCGCCGCCAGCAAGGACGGACCCCCGCCACAGCGGCTGCACATCCGAAGAACGACCGCTGCAACCTCTAAACCCGCGAGGGGCCTACATCGTTCCCCTATCCGCGCCTACAGCTGGGTTGGTCAACGGGCTCTTCCCGCCTAAGTTCCCCCTCATGGCACTCCACTGGTTATCCCCTCCGGTCTACGTCAGGGCCAACCGACCTGGGCTCACCTACGGGGTGAGCCACGTCAAGGGAGCCGCCGAGGAACATGAAGTGGCCGAAGAGGGGACCGAAGTGGAAGCTGGCGATCCAGTCCTGCGCCGACGCATTTTAGGGGCGGCTGACCCCGGTGGAGGTCCGTCAGGCCTTCGAGGCTGCTGCCAAAGAGGCCAAGACGTTCCTTCCTGCTGATTAGCCATCGAGAACGATGCAGAGTGCCCCTCTTTGCGAATGCCGACGCCGGCACAGTCCCGGTTATCTTCGGTTCTCGTGCCGACCTGGCTGAACCATCTGACGGCCACCACCAGATTAGTTGCCACCGCCGCGACTTGGGTCCTGGCTGTCCCGGACGAAGCCAGGGCCTTCTCACGTCCAGGCTAATAGCCCGTTTTGAGGCGTTTCGGCTGCCGCGGGAGAAGGCAGTATTTCGGGCTTCAAGTGGGGCGGCTCTTCAGTGTTAGCGAGGCCGGCATGACCTCACATCAGATCTTCAACCATCCGCGCAATTTTCCCCAGACCTGCGGTGGTCCCTCTTGTTCTAAGGAGTCCCTGTTCAGCCGCCGCCGCCTTGAAGGCCTCGAGCGCAGCTTGCTGGCTGCCAATGCCCGGCGAGGGACTCCTCGACCATTCGGATCGCGTTGAGCCGCCCCGGCTTTCCCATTCTAGGCCATGGTTGCTGAAGCACCTTCATTGCGTCGGCTATGGACGCGACCACCGTCAGGTTGCGATTGAGGCAGATTGTAATTGGACTGAAGGCCCGCATTCTTGTCGCTCCCCACGATTGAACGCAGCTAAACGCGAAGACAAGGGCAGTGGTTGCATGAATGTGGATTACCGCGAATTCAAAGAACCGCTGGCCGATTCGATTGAGGCTGAGCTGGCTCTCCTTGGGCCCGGCACTTTGCCTAGCCGGACCATCCTCTCGTCGTACAACAGGACCCGGCCGGCAAAAAGCATCTGTGCACCGTCCGACGCCGCGAACTATTTTTCGAGCTCGTCACGCCGCTTGCCCGACGGCTTCTCAAGCACACCGCGACGAATTCGACGGCTGTGAGGGAGGAGATGAAAAGATTATGGTCGTTTCGTTGGGCCGTCCTTTAGAGCAGGGGCTCCGAGGCGGTTTGTATCGAGCAGATGTCGCATCAGATCTTGACCTGGAGATCGGCTCCGGCAGCGGGATCGGCGCAGCGCGGCAAGGATGCCACGTTCCTTCGGCGGCTCACCGGCGATGGTCTGGCTGACGGCCCCGCGAAGGCGCGAAGCATCGAGGCCTTCTTCTGCCAGTCGGGCGAGCCAACTTTCTTTGGCTGGGAGGGCGGTGCAGTGCTTCGGCTCGGAACTGTTGACACATGCGCCAGACTGGCAGACCGGAAGCGGCGGCGTGCCCTGACGTCATGGAGACTAGCCTCGCTTCCGAAGCCGCAGATTGTGATCTCGTTGGCTATGCAGAGCATCCAGCCGTCGTTTTGATCCGTTTCCGTCATCCAGAGCCAGCGACCATCCATGATCCGTCTCAACCGCTTAAAAGCCGGTCTTGCCCCGCCGCGACTGTGTGGAAATCAGCCATGTTTCAAAGTCGGAATGCTGGACGAACTCGCCAAGGAACTGGAGCGACGCAAGCACTGCTTCGTTCGCTACGCCGACGACTGCCCTCTATGTTCGCAGCGAGCGTGCGGGCGCACGGGTGATGGCCAGCGTCGAACACTTCCTCGACAGGCGTCTGAAGCTGAGGGTCAAGATACGGAAGAGCGCGGGTCAGCTTGGGAGAGGAGCGTTTCATAGTCTGGTGGGGCCTAATTCGCCTCGTAGTCCTAGTGGTCACCTATCGGCGCTCACCGGTCCCCTGAAGCGCCGGATAAACGCTCCGCTCACTGACCCCCAGTTCCTTTGGCTATCGCTGTTCTGGTCATGCCCTCGGCATCCAACTTCACGATCTTGTCGCGCTTCCCCATCGCTGCTGGCTTCCGTCCTGGGTACTTGGTCTTGTCGCCTTTGACGGCATCGATCCCGATCCGTTGGCGCTCCAGCATGACGCTACGCTAAAGGCCATCCGCCAGTATCTGGCGCCCTTCTACAAGTGGCGGCAGGCCGAGATCGTGGCGACGGCCGAGCCGCTGATGCCTGGCCCCCAGGCCTTTATGCGCATCATCAGCCGGCGCGATCAGGCCAGACCTTTGATACGCCTGTTGTTGGCCTCCACGCTCATATCGGCGCAGCGGGCGCTCGACATCACTAGAGCTCATTGGCAAGCAGCCCGCCGATATACACTGGCCGTGTCCAGGCGTGGGCGTGGCCTTTCCGCTTGGGTATTAGGGTGCGGCCTGCCCGGTCGGCCGTCCCTCGATCGACCCTGAGTTGCTGATCCGCATGCGGATCGTCGGCAGCTCGTCCTCGACTCGATGCGCGAAGTCGTCGACGCCGTGCGCACCGGGAAGACAAGCCTGGAGCTGTAGCGGCCCCGCCTGTCCCGCCCCGGTGTCGTCGCTTCGCTGGCGCTAACGGTGAGACCGCATAGATCTGGTCCAGTATTTTCAGCATCAGAACGTTGAGCTGGCGGGAACTTGCTCGCCAGCCGAGTTGAGTTCAGGCGGTGGTCGGGGGAGATCAGCCAGCCACACGCTGGTGATTCCCAACCTGAGCCGATGTGCCAATCAGCAACCTTCGTCGGTCTTTTTCACCTGGCCGGGCGCGGCGGTGTTGGCTGTCGTGTCCTGCTGACCAGGCGCCGCCTGCTGAGCGCTGCCAGTCTGCTGGCCGGGCGCGCAGTCTCTGGCCGAGTTCGGATTTGTGGTGCCGCTGGTGGTGGTCGTGTCGGTGCCCTGATCGCCGGACATGTTGGTCCCGCTGCTGGTCGTGCCGGTGCCCTGATCCGTCGTGCTGGGCATGGTTGTGGTGGTCGAGGTTCCGCTCGAAGTTCCGCTCGTCGTCTGGGCAAAGGAAAGCCCGGCCGACACCGCCAGCACGGCCGAAGCCAAAAGGATGCGTTTCATCTTCTTTCTCCTTTCTGAATGCGCGGGATGCGCCTGGCCAAATCGAACAGGCAGACAGAAGGAGTGTTCCCCGATGAAGTTCAACTTTTGTAACTCTGGTCGTAGGTCAGCCTTAGGATGGCCGGCGTATATTAGAAGCCTCTTGAAGAAGACACTGCCCGCACCAGAATCCATGGCATGGCTCGGGGAATAGGCATTGGTGACCAAGTGGCGATTACTGCCACGGTTCGAAGGCGGATAACAGAGGACCGCGTAAGCGTCTCTATCCCAGGTTACGAGTTCCCACATTCCATCATCGACCACACCAAGGTGAACCGAGGCCAGCAAATTGACCTGAAAGGCGAGGTCACGCGCATCGACGAGGACACCGCGACGATCGACCTCGGGCCACTAGTCACGGTCGACCGTGACAAGCGAGAAATATCGGCCGCCAAACCGACGAAAGGCACTTGTCGTTGCCCCGGATTAGAACCGACAACATCGCGACGGGCTATGAGGGCAGGCCGCATGACGGGCCGGTAGAGGACGAGTCGAAGCACTTGGTCTACTGCCCAGTCTGCGGCCAAACGTTCGACGCGCGCGATCTTGGACAGGTCTTCCACCACGCTGAGCCGCAGCACCAGCCGCTTCCGGTCGAGCAATAGTCCACTAGTTGAGCTCCGGCGGCAAACCGACGTTGAGACCCTTCAGCGCCAGCGACGTACGTTGGATGAGAAAGGGTGCTGCGTGCACCGCGCCTTCCCCGCGCGCCGATGTTCCACCTGGACCGCAAAAAAGTCCCGCCGCACTGCCAGAACGGCGGGACCGATCAAACGCTTTGCACCAGGCGGGGGGATGCGGGGGGTGGGCTTGCCAAGTGAGCGCGGACCGTAACCAACCCTAAGCGCCACAGCGGCAACGCGTCCACCAACCGCCGGTTGGAGCGACAGGACGATTGAGCCGCCGGCAGGTCAGGTCATCCCGGGTCGCTATCGCTCGCAACCAGACGGTAGCGGAAATTGTTGCGGATGTGGTCGTTGAAATAGCGGCCCTTGGCGAACGCGGCCCGGAACGCGGCAAAGGTTTCCGGCGGTACCCCCTCAAACTCGTACCGTTTACCGCTGGCGACGAACCACACCGAGAGGGTCCTTCTATCCAGATCATATTCCATCTTGCGGATCGAAGTAGATGGCATGAGCACCACAGGCCGAGGCCCGCGCCCTTGCGGGGAGCGCGGGCCGATCGGGATACCGATCTGCAGCAATACCTGGAGGGGGAGGATTCGCTGCGTGCACCGAACTTTCGCGGCGGTCCCGTGTTCCCAATCGAGATACACAAAAAGCTGGCTGCACCTTTCGGCATCACGCGGACGTTGGATTTGTGAGAAAGCGCGAGCGTCAATACTAACTTCTGGTGATGGAATTTTCCCGTGAGATAGGCACGCTCCACGGCGAAAGGAGTGCCCCGCCATGACCGTCCTCGCCTACAACCTTGCCAATGACATCGAAGGATTGTGGAGGGTCGTCTTCGTGCCGGACGAACTGCATCTGTATGTGGAATTCAGCCAGCCAGACGCCGACACAAACCCGGCTGATTGGATGAGCGTTGATGATTTCCTTGCATGGCGGCCGAAAGGCGCACTCCACGAGCGAGCGCGCGACAGCTTGGTTTCGCTCATTTGCAAGGCGCTGACAGGGCGATGAGACAAGGGAAACCCGCACCGAGATCCCGTGCGAGCGCCGCGAGTGGGCCTAGGGCCCCACAAGCCAGTGCCACCCCGCCGCCGGCAAACCGCGGCGGGCGAGTGCCTCGGGGACACGATGGTAGATCGCCAATGCGTTTATGGGTGTGGCCTTAAGTCGCAAACTATTGGCTTCAGAAGCAGGGCGTCGGGCTTCATTGACGGTGCTGCCAACACCATATGGTGATCCATAGCCTCCCAAACGAGAGAAGCTCGCCCCTGATGGGTCGCACTGCGGCCGTCAGCCGGCAATTGCTGTGAACTAGGAAACCATCATGATGCCTGAAAATATCAGACCAACTTCGCGAGACGTCCCCCTCATTCAGCTAGGCCTCTATCAGTGCCGCTTCCCGGTGAGCGAAGACGCTTCTGTACCCGGCGGTTATCGTTTTTGTGCTGGGCCAACTTCGCCGGATCGCGTCTACTGCGATCACCACCACCACATTGTGACCGCCGTGGACCCTCGTCGAGCCCGTTCGGGGGGTCTTCACCTCGCTCAACGACGCGCCGCGTAAGCCTGGCTGGCGGCGGCCTCCCGGCCAGGCGCTATGCGCTCCAAGGCCGCCTTGGCTACGACCTTTCCGTCGGCTCGGTCTGGCCCATCCTCCCTTATGCCGTCTTCGCCGATGTATCCCCCGTCGCCCGATTGAGAACGACGACTTCTCGCCGAGCCCTTCAGCTCGCTACTCGCACAAACGCGTCGGCTCCAAAGGTTTGTCTGTCAGCACATCTTCAATGTGCCCGCGCCTGAAGCCCCAACATCTTCTGCGACCAAACCGCGTACCTGGCACCGCCGATCGGTTGCTGCGGCGGATTTTCGCTGTTCGCAGCTGAACAATGCCTATCAACCTTGTCATCGCACCTAGTCGCATGTAGCGGCCGTTTGAATTCTCATCGCTCGGCGCGATGTTTGGTCCGTCTGGCCAGAAGAGCGGAGCAAGCCATTGACACCCACGAAGTTGCTGATTGGGCAGATCGCTGTCGTATTCGCAATTGTCATTCTTGGCGTGTGGACTGCAACCCAATGGTGCGCCCACATGCTCTCCTATCAGCCGTCACTCGGCCCACCATGGTTTGTGACAGTCGGCTGGCCGATCTACCAGCCGTGGAAGCTGTTCGAATGGTGGTTCCAATTTGACGCCTATGCGCCTGAGGTCTTTGACAAGGCTGGCATACTTGCCGGAGCCAGTGGGTTCCTGGGCTGTGCCGCCGCGATAGCTGGGTCCCTCTGGCGCGCACGGCAGCGGGGGTTGGTCACCACCTATGGGTCCTCACGATGGGCCATGAAGCTGGAAATCGAGAAGGCGGGGCTGTTTCAGCCGGCCGGCGTTTTCCTTGGCGGACTGAATTATCGCTATCTGCGCCATGACGGACCGGAACACGTCATGGCCTTTGCGCCGACACGTTCGGGCAAGGGCGTCGGACTCGTTGTTCCAACCCTTCTTTCCTGGACCGGCTCGGCCGTCATTCACGACATCAAAGGCGAGAACTGGCAGCTGACCTCTGGCTGGAGGTCGAAGTTCTCGCACTGTCTCTTGTTCAATCCGACCGATCCGAGATCGGCGCGGTACAACCCGCTGCTGGAAGTGCGCAAAGGTCCAGATGAGGTCCGCGACGTTCAGAACATCGCCGACATTCTCGTCGATCCGGAAGGCGCGCTGGAACGGCGGAACCATTGGGAGAAGACCAGTCATTCACTTCTAGTTGGCGCCATCTTGCACGTGCTCTACGCCGAAGAGGAAAAGACACTCGCCCGTGTCGCCACCTTCCTGTCGGACCCGCAACGCTCATTCGCTGCGACACTGCAGCGGATGATGACCACCAACCACCTCGGCACGGTGGACAAGCCCCAGGTCCATCCGGTCGTAGCCTCGGCGGCTCGTGAGGTGCTGAACAAGTCAGAGAACGAGCGCTCAGGCGTTCTCTCGACCGCCATGTCGTTTCTCGGGCTCTATCGTGATCCAACGGTGGCCGCGGCAACATCGGCCTGCGACTGGCGCATTGCCGACCTTGTGGATGCCGAGCGACCGATGTCGCTGTATCTGGTCGTGCCGCCGTCGGATATCTCGCGCACTAAGCCCCTGGTGCGATTGGTGCTCAATCAAATCGGCCGGCGGCTGACCGAGCGCCTGGAGGGCGATCCAAAGAAGAGCCGCAAGCATCAGCTCCTGATGATGCTGGATGAATTTCCGGCGCTCGGTCGGCTCGACTTCTTCGAGACTGCGCTCGCCTTCATGGCAGGCTACGGCATCCGCGCTTATCTGATAGCGCAATCGTTGAACCAAATCTCCAAGGCCTATGGCGAGAACAACGCCATTCTCGACAATTGCCATGTGCGGATTGCCTTTTCCTCAAATGACGAGCGCACGGCCAAACGCATCTCGGACGCGCTCGGTACCGCGACGGAACTCAGATCGATGCGTAACTATGCCGGCCATCGGTTGGCGCCCTGGTTGTCCCACGTCATGGTAAGCCGCCAAGAGACCGCTCGCCCCCTGCTGACGCCGGGTGAGGTGATGCAGTTGCCGCAGGCTGACGAACTAATCCTGGTTTCGGGATTGCCGCCGATTCGCGCCAAGAAGTTGCGTTATTACCAGGATCCGAATTTCACGGAGCGAGTGCTGCCTTCGCCGGTGCTGCGCGACGGTGCCTACGCGGATCGGCCCACGTCGCGCCCGGACGATTGGAGCGGACAGGTGCGCGGCGTGGATCGGAGTCTTGCTGGCGACGACGACAGTGCCGGCGCGGCAATCGAAGACGGAGGTGTCCAGCAGCAGCGCCATCCGGGCCTGCCCGAAGAACGGACCCTCGTCGCCCAGGAGCCTGATCATGGCGATCTGTTCACGCCCGCAGACGATGACTGCGAGACGCTCGCCGACAAGCGCGTCATGGATCGGATTTCCACCGCAGCACGTGCGTACGGCCTCAATGAGGGAATGGGCGACGACAAGGACATCGTGCCCGGCTTCTGAACGGCGCGCCATACGCGGGCGCATCTCAGCGTAGATAACGGCCGTAAGCGATTTCGAGGATCTCGACGATGCTCGTTCCCGTCGCCGGTGCATCAGCGCCGGTCAGAGGGAACAAGCAGCATGAAGCCCCACCGCATTCGTCACCAGTTTTTGCTTGGACCCGAGTTGAGCGAGAAGCTGGAGAACCTCAGCCGCAATCCATCGACCACCAAATCGGCCATTGTGGCGCACGCGGTCGAGGCCTTTATCGAGCGGCGTGGGGAGAATGAACTCGACCACCGCTACGGCAAGAGGCTCGACCGTCTTTCCCGTGACCTCGGACATGTCAGGCGCGATGTCGAGATGATCCTGGAGAGCCTGGCGCTCTTCATCCGCTTTTCGATCACGCTTCATGCTCACACGCCGGTGCCGGACAAGGCGACGCAAGCGATTGCCCAGGAGCGCTTCGAGAAGTTCGTCGAACAAGTCGGCCGCCAAATCGCTTCCGGGAAACGGTCACTTGGCACCGACGATCGCAGGGGAGGGGAAGGATGAGTTCTCATCCGGAAGCCGACCATCGCCGCCGCGCCATGCTGCGCACCGCCATGGGTCCGGCGATCACCGAAGCCCTTGCCGATCCGACCGTCATCGAGGTGATGGTCAATCCCGACGGTGCGCTGCGGCTCGACCGGTTGGGTGAAGGCCGGGTCGACATCGGCGTGCACATGCATCCTTCTGAGGCCGAACGCATCATCCGCCTGGTCGCCTCCCACGTGCGCGCCGAGGCGCATGCGGACAATCCGATTGTCAGCGCCGAATTGCCATCGGGCGAGCGCTTCGAGGGTCTGCTGCCGCCTGTCGTGCTGGGGCCATGCTTCGCCATCCGAAAGCCTGCGGCGAAACTCTACACGTTGGCCGACTATGTCGCCGACCGGGTCATGCTGCCGCTGCAGGCCGATGCGCTGAAGAAGGCGGTCCGCGAGCGGCGCAACATCCTGGTCGCCGGCGGCACGTCGTCGGGCAAGACAACACTTGCCAATGCGCTGCTGGCACAAGCCGCCGATTGCGACGAGCGGGTGATCCTGATCGAGGACACGCGCGAACTGCAATGCGCGGCGAAGGATTGCGTTGCCTTGAGGACGAGGCGGGGGTCGGTCACGCTCGCCGATCTCGTGCGCTCGACCCTGCGGCTCAGACCCGACCGCATCATCGTGGGCGAAGTCAGGGGCGCGGAAGCCCTGGACATGCTGAAGGCATGGAACACCGGGCATCCCGGCGGCATCGCAACGGTTCACGCCAATTCGGCGCGCTCCGCTCTCTACCGTATCGAGCAGCTCGCCCAGGAAGCCGTCGTCACCGTTCCCCGCCGCCTCATCGCTGATGCGGTAGATCTGATCGTCTTCATCGCTGGGCGCGGATCCTCGCGCCGCATTGACGCGATCGCTGAGGTCACCGGTCTCGACAGCAGCGGTGATTACGCCGTTACCCCGCTCACGCTTCCGCAACTCCAGCAGTTTTGAAAGGTCACCTCATGCTCAAGAAGCTTCGCTTCCTTTCGTCCACCGCGCTCGCGTTTCTTCTCACCGTCCCGGCCCACGCAGCGGGCTCCGGCATGCCTTGGGAACAGCCGCTGCAGCAGATCCTTGAGTCGGTCCAGGGACCGGTCGCCAAGATCGTCGCGGTGATCATCATCATCACCACCGGCCTGACCCTTGCTTTCGGCGACACGGCAGGCGGTTTTCGCCGGCTGATCCAGATTGTCTTCGGCCTGTCGATCGCCTTCGCGGCATCGAGCTTCTTTCTCTCCTTCTTCTCCTTCGGCGGCGGGGCACTCGTCTGATGGCCACCGGAGAGCAGCATATCGAGGGTTTCGAAGTCCCCGTTCACAGGGCATTGACTGAGCCGATCCTGCTGGGCGGCGCGCCGCGAGCGGTGGCGATCCTCAACGGCACGGTGGCCGCGGCAATAGGCCTTGGCCTGCAGCAGTGGATCGCCGGACTGGCGCTCTGGATCGCCGGCCACACCCTCGCGGTCTTTGCCGCTCGCCGCGATCCGGACTTCGCCAGCGTGCTTGTCCGTCATCTTCGCCTGAAGGGGTGGCTTGCATGCTGAACCTTTCGGAGTATCGCGGCAAAGCCGATCGGCTTGCCGATCATCTGCCCTGGGCCGCTTTGGTCGCGCCCGGCATCGTGCTCAATAAAGACAGTAGCTTCCAGCGAACCTTCCGGTTCCGTGGCCCCGACCTTGAAAGCGCGACCGAAGCCGAGTTGGTCGGCATCTGCGCACGAGCTAACAATGCGCTACGAAGGTTGGGCTCCGGATGGGGGTTGTTTTTCGAGGCCGAGCGCGTTGAAGCGCTGGGCTATCCGAGCTCGGCTTTTCCCGATGCTGCCTCATGGCTGGTCGATGAGGAACGGCGCGCGGCCTTCGAGGGCAAGGTCGCGCACTTCGAGAGTCGCTATCATCTGACCTTGGTCTTCATGCCGGCGCCAGATGGCCAGGCGCGGGCGGAAAGCGCACTGGTCGACTCGCATCACTCGGGAGGGGCTAGAGACTGGCGCCAGGAGCTGGCGTGGTTTCGCGACGAGACCGACCGCGTCCTGGATTTGCTGTCCGGCTTCATGCCGGAAGTGCGCGCCCTCGATGATGCCGAGACGCTAACCTATCTGCACGGCACAATCTCGACCTACCGCCATCCGGTCGCCATGCCGGAAACGCCAATGTATCTCGACGGTGTTCTGGTTGACGCGCCGCTTACCGGCGGCCTGGAGCCGATGCTGGGTGAGCAGCATCTGTGCACCCTCACCGTTCTTGGTTTCCCGAACGTCACCCGGCCAGGGATCCTCGACGCGCTCAACCATCAGGATTTCGCCTACCGCTGGATGACGCGCTTCATCCCGCTCGACAAGCCGGAAGCCACAAAGACACTGACCCGGTTGCGCCGTCAGTGGTTTGCCAAGCGCAAATCGGTCGCAGCTATCCTGCGCGAGGTCGTGACCAACGAACCCGTCCCTCTCGTCGATAGTGACGCCGACAACAAGGCGCTCGATGCGGATGCCGCCCTTCAGGCATTGGGCGGCGATCACGTCGGCTTCGGCTATCTCACCACAACGGTGACGGTATGGGACCAGGACCGGCAGGCCGCCGCGGAAAAGCTCCGAGCGGTTGAGCGCATAGTCAATGGGCTCGGCTTCACCACGATCCGTGAAAGCATCAACGCGGTCGAGGCGTGGCTCGGCTCGTTGCCCGGTCATGTCTACGCTAACGTTCGCCAGCCGCTCGTTCACACGCTGAATCTTGCCCATGTCATGCCGCTGTCGTCGGCGTGGGCCGGTCCGGTGGACAACGAGCATCTCGCCAACGTGACTGGGACCGAATCCCCGCCGCTTCTCTTCGCAGAGACCAACGGGTCGACACCGTTTCGGCTTTCCACCCACGTCGGCGATGTCGGCCACATGCTGGTCGTTGGGCCGACCGGTGCCGGCAAGTCGGTTCTGCTCGCGCTAGTCGCTCTGCAGTTTCGACGCTATGCCGGGGCGCAGGTCTATGTCTTCGACAAGGGCAATTCGGCTCGTGCGGCAACACTGGCCATGGGCGGAGAACACCACGCGCTGGGCGCGGATGGTGCGCTTGCCTTCCAGCCACTGAGCAATATCGGCGACCAGACTACTCGCAGCTGGGCGGCGGAATGGATCGCCGGCCTCGTTGCCCATGAGAATGTCAGCGTTACGCCGGAGGTAAAGGAGGCGATCTGGTCGGCACTCATCAGCCTTGCGACTGCGCCGGTGCAGGAACGCACGCTGACGGGCCTGTCGGTTCTGCTTCAGTCCAATGGGCTCAAGGCCGCGTTGATGCCCTACACGCTCGACGGTCCCTTCGGCCGGCTGCTCGATGCCGATGAAGATCGGCTGGCTTTGTCGGATGTGCAGTGTTTCGAGACCGAAGAGCTGATGCACAGCCAAGGCGCTGTGCTCCCGGTGCTCACCTATCTGTTCCATCGTCTCGAGGAGCGGTTCGACGGACGGCCGACGCTGCTGATGCTCGACGAGGCGTGGGTCTATCTCGACAACCCTCTCTTTGCCGCCCGCATCCGCGAATGGCTGAAGGTGCTGCGAAAGAAGAACGTCTCCGTCATTTTCGCCACGCAGTCACTTGCAGACATCGCTGCCTCGTCGATCGCGCCGGCAATCATCGAGAGCTGCCCACAGCGCATTTTTCTTCCCAATGACCGTGCCGTGGAACCGCAGGTGCGGGCAGCCTATGAGTGCTTCGGCCTGAACGAGCGGCAAATCGAATTGGTCGCCCGTGCCACACCGAAGCGCCAGTATTATCTGCAGTCGCGCCGCGGCAACCGCCTCTTCGAGCTCGGGCTCGGCCCGATCGCTCTTGCGCTCTGCGGCGCCTCTGATCCGGCCACGCAGACCCTGATCGACAAGGTGCTGTCAGAGCACGGACAGGAGGGCTTTGCCGCCCGGCTTCTGATTGCGCGCGGCCTCGATTGGGCTGCCGAGCTTCTCCAGCAATTCCCTCAACCAGACAAGGAGCAATCGTCATGATGCGGCGCCGCCTTCTCACCAGCCTGATCACCGTTTCCCTGATCGCAAAACCAATGGCCGACTACGTCCAGCCGGCCCACGCCCTGATCGTGTTCGATCCGTCGAATTATGCGCAGAACGTGCTGACAGCGGCACGTTCCCTGGAGCAGATAAACAACCAGATCCAGTCGCTTCAGAACCAGGCGACGATGCTGCAGAACATGGCGCGGCACCTTCAGCGCCTGGATTTTTCTTCCGTGGGCCAGCTCACAGGTTCGCTCCAACAGATCGACGGCCTGATGACCCAGGCCAGCGGCCTGAGCTTCGATCTCGACAAGCTTCAGAACCAGTGGCGTGTGCAATATCCGGAAAGCTACGACGCCACAATCGAGGTCAGCGATGTGGCGAGCGCCGCGCGCGAGCGCTGGCAAAACGCCATGCAGGCGTTCCGCCAAACCATGAGCGCGCAGTCGCAGATCGTGGAGAACGTGCGGGCCGACGGCGACCTGCTCACCGATCTCGTCAACCGCAGTCAGGGCGCGGCAGGTGCCCTTGAGGCAAGCCAGGCCACCAATCAGCTGATCGCGCTTTCGACCAAGCAGCAGATGCAGATCCAGACGCTGCTCGCGACCCAGTTCCGTGCTGAAGCCGAAGATGCTGCCCGCAAGGCGCAGTCCGAGGAAGCCGCCCGCGAGACGACGAAGCGTTTCCTGGGCACCGGTACGGCCTATCCCGGCAACTGATCAGCAGTTCTTCAAGACAACGAGGAAGACGGCGACATGAATGACCTCGGCGTCATCGATCGCTTTATGCAGACCTTCATCCGCTATATCGACAGCGGGTTCGGTCTGCTTTCGGGCGACGTCGCCTTTCTCACCACCATCCTGATCGGCATCGATATCACGCTGGCGGGCCTGGTCTGGGCGTTCGGCGGCGAACCCAATATTCTCGGTCGGCTCGTTCGAAAGGTGCTCTATGTCGGCGCCTTCGCGTTCATCCTGAACAATTTCCGAAGCCTTGCCGACATTATCTACCGCTCCTTTGCCGGGCTCGGCATCAACGCTTCGTCCGGCAATTTGTCCGCCGACAGTCTCCTGCGGCCAGGCCGCATTGCCGCGGCCGGCTTCGAGGGCGCCTGGCCGCTGCTCAATCAAGCGAGCCAGCTAGTCGGCTTCCCCGAGATCTTTGGCAACGCCCTGACCATCTTCGTGCTGCTTCTCGCCTGGTTCCTGGTTCTCATCGCCTTCTTCATCCTTTCCATCCAGCTTTTCATCACCATCCTGGAGTTCAAACTCACCACATTGGCCGGCTTTGTTCTGGTGCCCTTCGCGCTCTGGAACCGCTCGGCGTTTCTGGCCGAGCGCGTGCTCGGCAATGTGATCTCGTCGGGCATTAAGGTGATGGTGCTTGCCGTCATCGTCGGCATCGGCTCCACGCTCTTCGGCGAGTTCGCTTCCGCCCTGCAAGGCAAGGAGCCGGACTTGGCCGCGGCCATGTCACAGGTACTAGGCGCGTTGGCGCTGCTTGGGCTCGGCATTTTCGGACCGGGAATTGCCTCGGGTCTTGTTTCCGGCGCGCCGCAGCTTGGCGCGGGAGCTGCACTCGGAACCACCGCGGCGGCCGCCGGATCAACGCTCGTTGCCGGAGGTGCGGCGCTTGCCGGCGCGCGCATGGCAACCGGCGGCGGTCTCGCCGCCGTTCGAGCCGGCACGGCCATGGGATCGGCTGCTTCCACAGCTTGGCAGATGAGGCGTGCAACATCGCACGAGTCCGGCCTCTCCGGCGTAGCTGCTGGACTGCAGGGCGTTGCCGGCGCAGCTGGCGGCGCCGCGATGCGGGGAATGCGATCTGCTACAGAACCATTCCGGCGCAGCGCCGATGCCGGCCGCGATGCCGCCTGGACCGCGACGGGCGGCACGCCGACCGCATCAATGACCGGAAACCCTGCCGCGTCAGGTGCCAATGCCGCGCCGGCGTGGGCGAGGCGCTTGCGTTCCCAACAGACCGCGCGCGCCCATCGCCACGCCGCCACGCAGGCCGTCCGCGATGGCGATCGGGGTGGAAGCGGGGCCAACCCCTCTCTCAACGACAAGGAAGACTAGATGCTCTTCAAGCGACCTGTTCAGCGTTACGGGAAGACGCCCCACCCCGTCACACCATACCAGAAGGCCGCCCAACTTTGGGACGAGCGCATCGGCACTGCGCGCGTGCAGGCAAGGAACTGGCGCCTGATGGCCTTTGGCTGCCTCGCTCTGGCCATCGGGCTCTCTGGTGGACTCTTGTGGCAGTCGATGCAGGGCCGCGTCGTGCCTTATGTTGTCGAGGTCGACCGCTTCGGTGAAACACGGGCTGTCGCGCCGGCAATCCAAACCTACGAGCCCGACGATGCCCAGATTGCCTGGCATCTCGGCCATTTCATCCAGAATGTCCGCTCCGTCTCCACCGATGCGGTGCTGGTGCGGCAGAATTGGCTCTCGGCCTACGACTTCGCCACCGACCGTGCAGCCCTCTTTCTCAATGAGTACGCTAAGGCCAATGACCCGTTCGGCAAGATCGGCACGCGCAGCGTCTCGGTGCAGGTGACGAGCGTGGTACGAGCGTCCGACAACTCCTTTCAAGTCAAATGGACCGAGCAGGTCTTTGAGCGCGGCAGCCTCGCCAGCACAACGCGTTGGACCGGGATCCTCACCATTGTGATCCGGCCGCCGAACAATACCGATCAGCTGCGCAAAAACCCGCTCGGCGTCTTCATCAATGCCATCGACTGGTCGCGCGAGCTGGACAGCGCCGCGCCGACAACCGTTTCCCCGAAGGAGCCCGCCAATGACAAATAGAGCCCCATCGCTCCGCACCGTCCTGATCCTGTCGGCGTCGACCGCGGTACTTTCGGCCTGTGCCTCGAAGCCGGTGCCGCCACCGCAGATTTCCTATGACCATGCTGACTTCAAGCCGGCCGCGATTGAGAAGGCGCCGGAGAAGCCCGTCAAGGTCGTGGAAGTGCCGAAACCGCTGCCGCTGCCCGGCCAGTTGCAGCCCGAGCCGGGCAAGGCTGCTGAAGACAAGCGCTCGCCTGAAGAACGTGTCGCCGATGCCAACAAGGCGGCGACGCAGCAACCCACCAAATATGGCTATGTGAATGCGGTGCAGGTTTACCCTTTTGCCGAAGGCGCGCTCTACCAGCTCTATGCCGCACCGGAGCGCGTCAGCGATATCGCTCTGCAGTCAGGCGAGAAACTCCAATCCGTGTCGGCCGGCGATACAGTGCGCTGGGTAATTGGCGACACCGTCAGTGGCTCCGGCGATGACCAGCGCACCCATGTGCTGGTGAAGCCCTTCGCGCCAGGACTTGCCACCAATCTGGTGATCACTACGGACCGGCGAAGCTATCACCTGCAGCTTCAAAGCACGGATAAGACCGCCATGGCGGCCATCTCCTGGACTTACAGCGAGGACCAGATCATCGCGCTACGCCGGCGCAATGCGCAGGCCGACGCCGCTATGCCAGTGGCGTCGAATGTGGCTCTCGAAAATATTCGTTTCCGCTATTCGATTACCGGCGACATGCCGCCCTGGAGGCCGACGCGCGCGTTCGATGATGGCAGCAAGGTCTACATCGAGTTCCCGCGCCGCATCGATCAGGGCGAGGCCCCGCCGCTCTTCATCGTCGGAGCTGACGGGGACAACCAGCTCGTCAACTACCGCATACGGGGCAACTATTACATCGTCGATCGCCTCTTCGCCGCGGCCGAACTGCGCCTCGGCGCCAAGCAGCAGCAGGTGGTGCGCATCACGAGGACCGACGGCAGGCAAGCGCCGAGGCGGATATTGCTCTTTTCGCGTCCCAGCAGGTGAGGGACGGCCCATGACGGATACTTCCCGCTCCGATGCTCCACCGAAACTCGATCCAGAACAGCTGCAGCTGCGGGCCTCGCCTCGCCGCGCTGTGCGCTTCAAGCGCGGCATTATTGTCGCCATTGCAGCTGTTGGTTCCGGCACCGTTCTAGGCGTCGCCATGATGGCGCTGCAGGGACCGGCGCTGCGCATCAAAGAGCAGGCTGACGAGCTTTACAACACTGAGCGGAAGCCAACCGCGGAGGCAATTGAAAGGCTGCCTAAGGACTATTCCGGGATCAAGCCCAAGCCTCCGGTGCTTGGACCACCGCTGCCCGGCGACCTCGGCCGCCCCATCCTTGAGCACCAACGCCAGCTGGGCATCGCGCCGAGCCAGGAGGTTTCGGCGGAGGAGCAGCGCCTTGCACAGCAGGCGGTCGAGGCGCGCGAATCGCAAGTCTTCTTCCGGATCGAAAATCGACCCCGGCAAGCGGATGCCGCCGGCAACGGACAGGGCGGGCGTCCACCCTTTGAGGCAACGGCTCCACAATCCGATGCCGCACGCGATTCAGCTTCGGTAGCACCGGCCGAGGGCGACCCAAACAATCAACAGCGCAAGCTCGATTTTGTCAGCCAGCGGAACACAAGTGGGATCTACAATCTGCATGCACTGCAGACGCCGGCTTCGCCGTATCAGCTGATGGCCGGCAGCGTCATCGCAGCGAGCCTAATCACTGGCATCAATTCCGACTTGCCCGGCCTCGTCGTCGCACAGGTCACCGAGAATGTGCACGACACAGTCACCGGCAGCACCTTGCTCATTCCGCAAGGCTCTCGCCTGATTGGCACCTATGACAGCGTTGTTGCCTTTGGACAAAGGCGCGCGCTGCTGGTCTGGCAACGGATACTGCTGCCCGACGGCTCTTCGATCGAAATCGACAATCTGCCGGCGACGGACACCGCCGGCTATGCCGGGCTTGAGGACAAGGTGGATTTCCACACCTGGCAGCTGATGAAAGGCGTTGCGCTGGCCACGTTGCTGGGGGTCGGCACGGAGCTGAGCCTCGGGCAAGACGAAAGCGACCTGGTCAAAGCAATCCGCGAATCCGCTCAGCAGAACGTTAGTCAAGCTGGCCAGCGCATCACCGAGAAGAACCTCAATATTCAGCCCACGATCACCGTCCGTCCTGGTTGGCCACTGCGCGTCATCGTGCACAAGGATCTTGTGCTACGGCCGTACCCGAATTGACTGGAGTCATCATGACCAATCTGAAACTCGGCAAACTTCCGGATCGGACACCTTCGAAGATCACCATAAGCGTAAGTGCAGACCTGAACCAAGCACTGAAGGACTATGCGGCCCTTTATCGTCAGACCTATGGCGAGTCCGAATCGGTAGCGGAACTGATCCCGTTCATGCTGGCGGAGTTCATGGAGAGCGATCGAGCGTTTGCCAAGGCCAGAAAGGAAGGGCTCCCTGTCGTCGACAAGTCAGAGAAATCGCGGCGGCAGGCAATTTCAGGGTCCGAATAAGTGACAGCGACCAGTGAGTCCGAGGGGGCACCTTTCTAGGCGGGCGAATGCATTGAAGCAACTTGCCGGCGGCAAGCCGAAAAATAGGGCACAATAGACGAGCTGATCTGCCCCGAACCAATGCCGGCTCTGCGCCCGAAGTCGGTCGTTTCGGCGATATCCGAATTAGCCTGAAACCGTACATTCCTCGACCGCCTTGGTCGTAGCGAAGAAGTGCCGGCGCAGTCTTCTGCCGGTGCCCCCTCAAGGCGGTCTGCGGACGTTGGAGAGAAACACTCTCGAACAAAACCGCCGGACGATCCATCCGGCGGCCGTATTTTCGTTTTTCACCTTTAAACTCGAAATGTCCGCACACGGCGCGTGGCCGAACTATCGCTTTTCGACGGATCCCTTGCGGGCAGCTTCGTCGACAACGTCAGCGACGACCTTTGGCTGAGTCATAAAGACCGCATGGCTTGCCGCGACCTCCGTGATAGTCGCCCCGATGCGCTTCGCCATCGGTTGCAACATACGCTGATCGAAGGCCTTGTCGTCGGTTGCAATCACTGCCCAGCTCGGCTTGCTCCGCCAGGCGGCATGCTCGAAATTGGTTGCGAAGGCGGACATGTTTATCGGCACCTGAGAGCCCCGCATGAAAGCGGCATCCGCGTCCGTCGTGTCGCTGGCGAAGCCAATCTTGCACCTGTCGGGAGAAACGAAGCCGAAGCCGTCCGCGTTAGTTTCGATGACAAATTCAGGCGGGGTCTGGTAACCCTCGTACTGCTTCGCAGTCGTCTCTCCGGCATCTGGCGACAACGCCGATGCGTAGACCAGGCCTTTCACGTTTGAATGGGTACCTGCTTCCGTTATCACGGTGCCGCCCCAGGAATGTCCCACAAGGACCGCAGGTCCATCCTGACGGTCAAGAATGCGTTTGGTTGCGGCAACGTCGTCGGCAAGCGAGGTAAGCGGGTTCTGGACGATGGACACACGCGGGCGGTCTGTTCTTCATAGACGCCGCGCGCCGCCTTCCGACGAACTCTGCATCTATTACCCGGGACGACGCAATCCATCCGCGGCGCACAGAGCATTCGTTGAGCTAGCACGGGAACTCGGCTCAAAAGGCCGAAACACGGCTGTATAAGCGCCATTCCGCTTTGCGCCGCGATCCGGCCGTTGAGCGGACCTCGCCGAATCGCAAAAGCGGCCATTCGCCCCTTGGTCGAACCGCAAATTTCGCGTCGTAGCGGATAAACGAATTATCGACGTGAGGCCGCGAAACCGGCCCTGTAGATTGATAAAGCTGAGGCGGCGCTGCGGAAGGAAGTTAGGTGGCATCCCCCCGAATATGAGGGCGACCATTTCATCAATCAATACTCAACGCCCGATTGCCTCTCCAAAGGTGGTTGGGTCAGGCCTTCGTCAGGTGTTTGCCGCACCCGGCGGAGGCCGCTTCTCGTCCATGCCGCATTGTGAAGGACCGCAACCGATCGGCATCTTGGGTGGATAACAAGGCGCCAGGCGCCGGTATGGTTCGCCGTGCGTCGCAAGCCGCCTAGTATGGAGCGGCACACCGATGTCTTGCATCTAACGAATGCGCTATTGGTATCCTATTGCGATTCGGGAAACAGAGCGATTAGCTCATGCCTATACATGGAAAATCGATATACTTGCACCTCTTTGACCGGGAATTGGCAGAGTCTGTCCGAAATGAGGTGTCGGAAACAAATGCGCAGGTCGCGCTTAAGCTGCTGACCTTGTTCACGGGTTCCGCTCTTAACTGCAGCGCATCAATTATGTTTGAAAGTCCCGCTGTCAATAAATCGGACTCCCTGAAGCGCTTTACTCAGCTCCTTGTAAGTACGAGCCATATTTCAGTTTTGAGTAGCCATCCGACGATGGCTGAATTCTTCGAATCTAGGTCAACCCTATACTCACATGACCGCGCTCGATATCCTATGTATTTTGGAAGGCAGATTTTGATTCCAGATTCTGTCTCCATTATTCCCAAGTCCACAAGCGCAACACTCACGTTGGCTCGGCAGCTTGGTGCTTGGGGAGCAGACCAAGGATCGGGGGAAGATCGAGAACGTGACGCCAAGAGGGTGGTGCTTGCAAGCTTGCAACAGCGTGAAGATCGCGCGGTTACCGCCGCCTTGTTCTCAGCTGCAGCTAGTACGTCAAGTCATCCAGAAACTGCAATTGGCTTGATCCGTAGACAAATATCCGTCGAATACACTCGGCATTTTATGAGTTCTTTGAACTCCGATATTTGCACAGGTATACCAGAGATCGGGTTCTTTGATATATGTTCATCGCGGTATCCTGCTTTCGATATTCCTATACTTATCGAAATCGCTAAGGCAATCGGACTTAGTCAAATTATCAGTGCGGATTGGGGTAGTCTTCGCGACTTCTGGGAAGAGTACTTGAACTCAACTAAGCCTCATGAAGGAATCATCCATTTTCAATCCAAGATTGAGTTGCTAGGCTCGACTTTGAGTAACATGTTCCAAGGAGGCGAGTCCATCAGCCGGTCCTCGTTTCGTTTGTGGGTGATCCAGGCCTTGCGCAGAGTAGGTTCCCAATTCTCCTATAGAGAAATTAGTATAAGAGTAGACCAATTTTCGATCGCGGCTTCACGAATAGATAATATAATAGGAAATCTATCAAACAATGGTGATTTTTTACGCGCTAAGGAAGTTGTTAAATCAAGTTTGGAGCGGGCTTTGAAATACGACTATCTAATCGTTGTTGCGACCGAAATTGAGAGAATAAGCGTATTTGAAAAGACGCAAGAGATGGGCAACGTCATCACTCCTCATACCGGCGGCGGCCGCGCATATTTTGACCTTGGGTTTATACATGGGTGCAGGGTGGCTCTCGTTAAAGTAGCAATGGGTGCGGCTACAGTTGGCGGCTCCATTTCTACTACAATGCGCATCCTACCGCATCTCAATCCGCGTTTCGTGATCATGGTCGGAATCGCTTTTGGCGTTGATGAAGCCAAACAATCTATAGGAACAGTTCTGATCAGCCGAAAAGTGCTTGGGTATGAACAGCAGCGCGTTGGTACGGCCGAAGATGGCGTTACGAGACTCAACGTTCAAAGAGGCTCGATAACTGACGCAAGTCCCGAACTCGTCAGTCTTCTTGAAGCGGCAACGGGCGTATGGAACGAGGCGCCCGTTGAAATCGGTCTGATGTTGAGTGGTGAGAAGCTCGTCGACAATGTCGATTTCCGAGAAGATCTGAAATCGATTGCGGATGGAGAAGCTATTGGCGGTGAGATGGAAGGAGTAGGATTTGTGGTGGCTACAGCTGAAAAGCCCACACATTGGGTGATTGTGAAGGCGATCTGTGATTGGGCGGATGGTAAGAAATCCGAGCAAAAAAAGGAGCGTCAGTCTTTCGCTGCTAAGAATGCGGTCTCCCTCGTCTTTCGGGCGCTGCAGATCGTCCCGGACCATGAGGGGAAATGAGTGTCCACGGTGCATTGCGATTTCCTGGTTGTCGGCGGAGGTCTTGGGGGCCTAACCGCCGCCTATGTCCTCGCTACCGCAGGGCATACCGTAGTGCTGATTGACCGCAGTCTGCCCGAGGCAAACAGGTCGCTAGGCGGATTTACCCGGTTTTCTGGTGCAAAGTTCTCGCTTCTCCCTGCGGGACAAGGGCTCGCGCCGGTCGCAGGCGGTGTGGAAAAGCTACATGATGCAATTCATGAGGTCTTAGATTTCTGTGAGCTGGGTGATCACCCAGCTGTTGGTTCGCGGGATCTCCTAGACGATCAGCCGATCGGTACAGAGGCGAACATTCGGGCCTACCAGTCCATTGTCCTGACACCGCAGCAAGTCGAACGCCTGGTGGAACGCATTTCGATCAAAGTTGGCGATTTGGTTCGCGTAATTGATGCTGAGATAGATGATTTACGGCGGGGCTCGTCGCATTGGGTGGCCTTCGTGGGTGGCGAGGAACTTGTGAAGGGTAGGGTCGCTGTCTTTTGCGGCGGCAGGATGGGCGGGACGTTGTTGAGGCGTGCGGGTGCGACACCGCAGGAAGGAAAAGGAATTGATTTAGGCGTTCGCTTAGAGTTCGTAGAACGAGAAAGTGTACGCCCACTGCGGGATCGGGGCCCAGACGCGAAGATCCTCATTGGGCCAACCAGAACGTTCTGTCTCAACTATCCAGGGACGATCTTCAGATATGCCTTTCGCGATATCACCATACCTGGCGGGATCGTGGCGGATCCGTCAGAGCGCAATGCCAATTTCGGCGTCCTCACAAGGGTTCAAGGGAAGGATGAGCGACTGGATCGCGTCCTACAATGCCTTCGTTCAATGCCGCCTACGGATTACGAAACAGCGCACCTTCTAACAGGGGCTCCCTTCCAAGAAAAAATGGCTATTCTAGAATCAGCATACGGTCATGAGGTCGTTGGCCATCTTAACAAATTTGCTGAAACACTGGGGGAGCTGGGTCTTGTTGATTGGACTTCGGAGCATCGAGTTCACTTTCCGCTCCTGGACTGGCACTGGGACACTTTCGCAGTCGGGCATTCCCATCGGACCAGCCAGCCAAACCTCTTCGTTGCGGGTGACGCGGCGGGACATGCACGCGGTCTTCTGCAGGCAGGCGTTTCAGGGTGGCTTGCAGCGCGTGAGGCTCTAGCAGATGCAAGCGTTTAGGTGTTTCGATCCGCTATATGGACGCATGGTCCTCACGTCGCGTGAGGCTGAGCTCATGCGCGCTCCAGAAGTGCAGAGGCTTCGGAGCATAAGGATGTGCAACATCAACTCCCTTCTTATGTCTGGAGCTTCAGAAATCTCCCGCTTCGAGCACAGTCTTGGTGTTATGCGACTCGCCAGAGAATGGTCGCTGTACAGCAATGCCGATGAGGAGGCCTCTACTGTTATCTCGGCCGCAGCGATACTTCATGATGTAAAGACAGGGCCGTTCGGGCACTCACTTGAATACATACTAAACGATACGCCCGAGCTAGCGGATTTAGATCACCAGCGTATGAACCAAGGCCTAGAGGAGGCTTTCTTCCAGAGGACCCGGGCTAACGTCTCTTACATGGGCGCTCAGTTCGCTGCCCCCTCGATAATGGGTGAGCATTGGCCTCAGGTCACGCAGACAATTGCAGGAGGCGGACGGCTAGGACCACTGATAAGTGGGACGATGGATCTCGACAACATCGATAACGTTGTGAGGCTGGCGTATCACGTTGGGTTGGCCGGTCATGACGATGCTAATGTGGCACTCGCACTTGCAAGAGATGTTCGTGTGAAGGCGGGCAAACTGTCTATATCCAGTAATACCATTCCCCTCGTTGAGCGATGGCAATTTCTGCGTCATCAACTGTATCGATATCTTTTGCACGATTGGGCTGAATTCTCGGCAAAAGGGATGCTAACGAAAGCCATAGAGCTAGCGACCGCAGCGCAAATAGTTGGCACTGACAGCTGGATACTTACCGATGATGGTCTAATTAATCGCTTAATCTCAATGTCTGTCGGCGCAAACCAAGACATTGGCGCAATAATCAAGAGGATAATGCTGGCTGATCTGTACCATCCAATTTCTTTACTAAAAAGTCGCAATATTGAGGGATACGCAGAACTTTCAAAGCCGATTGTTAAGCGGTCTCTTGAGGCCAGGATGTCGAAGGTCTTGGGATCTCCCTGTATATTCCACGTCATACTAGATCGATCAAAGACTGACAGAAGGGTTGAGTTATACGTTCGCGACCTTGCGGAAGATGTCGCAATAGGGGAGGATTCAAGCGAAATTCTGATGGGTCTATTCTCGTCGCGGGCACCTTCCGATCGAATAGCAGCGCGTGCACTGGTGGAGTTGCGTCTCGTACTGCCGGAATATCTGAAAGATGTCCAATTATTGTCGGATCCATTAGAAGACCCATTTCAGGCGGTCTCTGATCAGCTAAAGTTGATATGATGGAAGCCGACGTTCACAGACAGCTGTCGTTGGTAGACTGGGACTTTATCGAACGCGGTCCGTTAGACATCTCAGCGATCCATTGGTATCCGGGTAGCTTCGCGCCTGGACTTCCCGGTGTATTGGTCGACCTTCTATCTATACCTAACGATACGGTATTTGATCCGTTTTGCGGTATTGGGTCGACTGCAGTGGCTGCCATGCTTCGCGGCCGCAATTCCGTTTCCTGTGATATCAGCCCCGTAGGTGTGATGTCGGGGTTGGCCACAGTCGGGCTGCTAGCGCTACTGTTGCACAACCGGTACCTGTTTGAAGATGTGTTCGATAGCCTACGCGAGGTTGTGGGTGAAGTTCAGAGCAAAAATGCGTTTATCAGAAATCCAGCTGGGCGAGGATCATTGGTGGACGAACATGTCGACCATCTTGGCGGGGAATCGGTAAATAACGTGCTGCCGTTCCTGTTTCGGCAGGCAGCGACTGAGAACCTTCGTAGCTGGTACCATCCAAAGACATTGTTGGAGTTGCAGAGGCTCATTGATCTTCTTGAGAGTTCAAAAATTCCGCGGTTCGGAAAGGTCGTGGGGTTCACAATGTTGTCGGCCATAGCTCGAAGCACGTCTTCAGAGACGCGCAGCTGGGGCCACGTCGCAGACAACGTTCGGCCGCGCGAGTTTGTGTATAAGGACGTAGTACGTGCGGCTACTGCGTGGCTGCAGCGGACCAGACGACAACTATCTGCCGTTCGCGGGTCGATTCCCGGAAGCCCACAAAGTCAGCGATTCGAGTTTTCAGTTATTGACTGGACTGCGCAACGAAAGCTGGAACCGCATTTACATGAAGCTGCGCTCCTGTTGACTTCTCCACCCTATGGAGGGGCGATTGACTATGGCTTAGCGCAACGCCTTACGATGTATTTTATGGGAATGTCAGATGATGAACTCGCCGCGATGGTCAGTGCCGAGATAGGCGCGCGAAGAAAGAGATTTCGGCCGGGCCATATCAACCTTTGGGCGGAGCAGCTTGTAGAGGTAGCGGGACTACAGCTTGAGTCCATGGCACCTGCCAGCTACACAGCATACGTCTTGCCGCACAAAGACCACGGCCGGGACGTGGGTGAGCTGATGCTAAAGAAGGCACTTGGCGAACACGGGTGGGAGCTGTGCTTCTCTGCTGATCGATCAGTGCGCCAGTCTCGAACGCGACAATCTTGGACCTCGATAAAGAAGGAGACGATCTTGGTCTTCAGACAAGGGAAGTGAATTATGCTCTACGTGGTCACCGGAGTCCGCGGAGCCGGGAAAACGACGCTGATAGATGCAATCCGGAAGAGCGACCGGGGTCTGGTCCTGCAGCCTTCAACAACTCGACCACCGCGCTTCGTGGGAGAAGCGGAGTATGAGTTCGTCACGTCCTGGTCTCTGGAGCGCTACGCTTGGTCAATAACGGTTGGTGAGCACGACTACGGTATGCGGCTCAGCGAGATCGATAGATCAGAAACGGCGCCCGCATTCACCGTCTTCGAGCCGATCGCCATCCAGACCTTCTATGATTTCCGGGAACGCTCTGGTATCAGCGCGCGCACGATTGGCTTGGATACGATATCCGATCTTGCGGAGCAGCATTCAAGGGTCAGTGCGGACGCATCTCGTATGATGACGCCTGAGCAGTTTTCCACGGCAGTTACGAGGGTCCGAGCAGCAGATATCGTAATTGATGGTGATCGGCAGGCGGTCATGGAAGCAATCATGACAATCCTGACCGATCGGTAGCGTCCGGCTATCTCCAGATCGTTCGCAGATCTGTCCGCGGTTCATTTTAAAGATGTGACCCGATAACCTGTGGCATCCGTCGCGCAAGTCAGAAGCCACATTGAGGCGGTGCGCTCAACGCTTGCTCGCCTATGTACGGCTAGCGCCGAAGGACTTACACCAGAGGACCATATCCGCATATCCTCAATTGCCTGCCATATGCGATCGCACGATCGCACTTTCTCCCGCCGCCGCACTGAGCCAGCGTTCCTTTCTTGAGACGCTGTTCCCGGGGCGCGCGTCTTAGCGCTGCTTTCGCTCGTCGAAGCTCCGAAGTTGAAGATCCGAGACTGCAAGCTGCCAGTCCGCTGTCGGCCCAATTTTTGACATTCAGTCAGACGGTCCCGCAATGCGCCGACGACAATTCTTTCTCTGAGATACCTCAGTTGGCTCCACTTTGCATTCTGCTAGAGCTTCGTCGAAGAACATTCCTGCCGCTAACCCAAAGGTTGTCGTGGAATTTTGCTAGCCACTTTCTTTGGCGCAGCTTGGCTTCAATCGCTCCTTGAGGATAGGTGCTTTGCTTCAACTTTAGTTGGCGACGCTCTTGATGCCAGATGCGACCGCTGCGTTATCAGCGGATTGGGTTATGCTGTTGAAAAGGACACACGCACTTTCTTTTTTGCGGAAATTGAACCCTAAGCAGGATTTGTCGTTTGCACATTGCAGTATGCAGTCGGGATATCGGAGCGAAGAGGTCCAATAAGCATTGCCAGAAATTTCCGTTTTTGTGGCGAACACCAAATTCGAGTAGCGCAAATTGCTCTCGACCACTTTCTTTGCGGCCATGATCGACTCTTCGCTTTTGACCAGTAGCGATGCGTCCCCTTTCATGAAACAAGCTCGAAATTTTGTGTTATAAGTAATCGCTAGACACCTGAAGTCGGTATCGCAGGCGGTTTGACACTGCTCAGAACTCACGTTCCTAATTGGCATATCCGGCAGGTCGTTTCCGATCGCGTCCCACCCGGACACGACAACAAATCCACTATCTGGATCGACCTCTGTCGCAGGAGTTTCTGCGGGGACAGTTGCGGCCTGCTCTCGTGACGGGTCAGGAATGATGTCTGAAGACGCAAATGTGCGACCATCCAGCCACGCGCATCTTGTTGCAAGATCGACGGCGGATGAATCATTAAGGCCGACCAACTGAAGCGTCTGAGCAGCAGCGCCAGGCCCGGCTGGTGGCGCTGTCGGGGCAGAACGAGCTGCCAATGATACATTTACGTCTACGCCGTTCACACTCCGCCGAGAGTAACACCACGCTCGGTCCCAGTTTTCGTCGTTCTCATCCTTGAAGTGGTGACCTGTGATTAACTCCCAAGTGGTGCCTTGGAACTCGACGTTCTTGGTGGCGAACTTGTTGAAGTCGACGGTCACCACGTCAGGCTTGGTACGGGCGTCAGCCTGGGGCGCCTGCTCCTGAGTTGGCTTTGGAGTTGGAACAGGAATAGGCGGCTCGTCTTTTGAAGAGGTGAGATCGCTTGGCTGCTCTATGGTCGGCAAAGCCGCCGGCTCCGGCAAGGTTTTGTCCCATAGACCAAGATTGATGCCTAGCCCAATCCCGACCGCCGCCACTGCAATGGCTCCGCCAGTCGCCATTCGGCGAAAGGCGGTCGCTCGGGCTGTCTTCTCTTGGGCCGCGGCTTGAGCCTGCAAGGTTGGAATCGCTGACCTTTTGACGGCGAGATCGACGGCTTGCTCAAGCAGGGTGGTGTTATGCCGGACGAGCACTTTTGCGACCCTTCATTGATACCGTCACGAGGTCTGAAACCTCAGGCGGCAAATCCTGGTCGAGGGCCTTGCGAAGGACTTCGGGATCATCGGTGAAGAGCGGAACATAGAGGATCTCTTTGACCACCTTTTCCACAGGCACCTCAACCCGCTTCTCAACCTCTTTCTCGACCATAACTTCAACTGGTACCTTAATCGTTCGAATTCGGCGCCAACGCCAACTCAGAAGCATTCTGCGGAGCAGCCTGGAAGTCTTGCTCTCTGAATTGTCCTCTTCTCGGGCGGCAATGCGCTGGAGCGCTAGAGCGACCATTGCCGTAATTGGTCCCGCGAGCGCGGCGATGAGCGCGAGCGAGCCGAACCAAATCACAGAGATTATTCCGGCCTGTGCCTCAGTCACCAGTTCAGGTTTGCTGCCGTACCACCGTGAGGCAATACGGCGGACCTGATCTGTCCGCGCCATTGGGATCCGCTCCTTGGCAAACGCGCTGAGGGCTTTGGCAATCTGGTCCTGTCTGACCTGGTTTTGCGCTGAGGTGTTTGCCTTGTTGGCTTCTGCCGCCTGGGCATCTGCGAGCCGTTTGCCCGCTTCATCCAATCGACGCTGCCAAGCCGCGGCATCACTATCGCGCGTTTGCTCCAGAGACAAACGCCTATCGACAAGCTTCTGCCTCTGGTCAGTAGTCATAGGAGGGCTATTTGCCCGCAAACGATCGAAATTTTCACGCAGCGCAGCAATCTCTTGATCGAGCGGCTCAATCCGAGTGTCGAACTTGGTGATAATTTTCGTGCGGGGGTTGGCAAGTTTAGCCACTTCCCATTCTAGCCTGCGTGCCGAGTCGCTGTCGCCTGAATCGCGCGCCATCTTGATACGTTCAACAAAGCTGTCGCGTTGGCGCTCAAACTGATCGACAGCGTCTTTAACTTCGCGATCACGCTGTTGAATCAGCGCCGATCGAACAGCATTTTTCTCATCCACTTGATCGCGAACACGCGAGGCCTCTGGAGTAAGGGCTGTCGTTCCCTCCAATTCCGCATTGGCCTCGGCAATTTGCGACTGAGAGGTCGCACGCGATTTTTCTGCAAGAGAGGTCAGCTGCTCAATTTCGGAACGGGCTTGATCGACCTGATCGGCTCTTCGACCAAGTTCGTCAGCAGAGGCGAGCTTTGTCGCTTCCTGCTCAAGGGCATCAATCTTGTTTACGAGCTCCTCATAACGCAGCTGACGCAATGCGCCTGCCCTCTCCATCCCCATAAAGACAGTTTCGAAAGTGATGCCTGCAAGAACCAGGAGGAAGACCAAGATTATTGGCTTCCAGAGCCAAGACGCGCTGAAAAGCAGTGTAGCTATCGGTATCTTGGTGAGCTCCGCGATTGCCACCATGAGAAAGGGTGCACTGGCGAGCGTCAAATCCATTGCAGTGACAGACTCGCTTGCAGAAAACGCTTGTACGCCTAATGCTACACCTGTCGTAAGACCAATCGCTGCGGCCGCAATCTCTAGGGCCCAGGCACCACGGTAGGTCCACTGGCCATAGCTTGCCAGCTTTTGACTCATCACAGTCTGCATTTTACTCGCCCCCCCGACAGGGCAACATCACGCCTTGATCGCCTGCCAGCATACACTTAACGGTTTTGAAAGTCTTAGTTAAGGCGTCTCTTCTCTCTATTGTCGCAATAACTTTTTCTGCCCTTCAGATATAGAATACCTCGTCAAAAAATGGGGTTAGCAGACCGCGTCGCCCATGCATGGTCTTCGTTGGATCGGTGTAAGCGGAAAGCCGAACAGGCCGTAGCGCGCTTAATCCGTTACATTTCAGCTAGCAGAGTGTTTCGCATGGGATCCCATCCTTGTCGCGATCGAGTTTTCCGCCCCATGAGCAGTTTTGCAGGTACCAGTTGGCTTCGTCGCAGGAACCGATCTGCTTGCACGTTCTCCGCGGCTCGCAAGAATAGCCGCTCTGCGCGACCAGCTTACGGCTGATGGTGCCCAGCGGGCGACTCGACGGCGCCGCGCCGTCGGCGTGCGCAGCGCGCCATTCCCAGGGTGCCTGAAACGTCCCGGCCCACAGGCCGATCTTTGAGGCTTGGGCTTGCGCCTGCTGCCCCGCATAGGCGCCCTGGCTGTAGTGAGGCCAATCCAGCGCCTGGCCGTGCTTGACCATCCAGGCGGCCACGCCCGCGCCGTCGGCGCGCCGACAATCGCCGACAAAGCGGTGGTAGCGGTCCCACGTCACGAATGTGCATTCGAGCGGCCTCGACGCGGCCAGGAAAGTGTCCAGCGCTTCGGCCGATCGCCGGCCGCAAGGATACTCGGCGCCATTCGCATCGAGGCACAGCTGCCGGCTCTCTGGCGCGTCGATGCCGTTGAAGCGGACGCGCTGGCCGTGGATTTCGATCGTATCGCCGTCAATGACGGAAGCGACACCGGTAAGCGAGGCGGGCGCCGCCCTTCGTGGGCTGGCCTTTGATGCATCGTCGCTAAGTTGCGCGCCCGACGGCGCCAGGAAGGCGGCCACCGCCGCCGCTGCCGTAAGACCGAGCATTGCCGGCACGCTCGCAAGTTGGCGCCGCCACAGCTTGGCACCGGTGGGTCTCTGCCACCGATTGGATCGATATTTGCGGTATGGCCTGCTCATCCGCTACGCCGACCAGCCCGGCCATGCGCTGTCGACCATGGGCAGGCCGGCGCAATAGTAATCGTCAAGGAACCGCCCGGTGGACCGGTCGCGGCAGCGCCAGATAACGCTGTAGTTCTGGCCATAGAATTGGTCCCACGCGACGCCATAGGTTTGTGGTGGCGGTGGCCGGTAATATGTTCCGCCTCCATAGCCGTTGTTGGCAGCGACACCCACAGCTGCGCCGCCGACAGCCGCGATCGCTATGCCTGTCGCGACAGCATTGTCGGTTTGCACAAGCCTGGTGCACTTCTCTGCTGTTGCGCCCCTGCGCACTAGAAGGGCCGCTACCCTGCTACGATACTGTTCGTCCGTGCTGCTGGCGAGAACGTGACATAGCGCAACGGTATTCATTGCCGTGAGATCGCTGTCCGACACGACAGCGCTCGTAGAGCAGCCGCTGACGCACAGGGCTGCACTTGCGATGAGTGCTCCAATTTTCATGTGAATCCCCCAAACAAATATTGGGGCGAGTTCGACCTAAAAGTCCAGAGTTTTGTTTTTCACTTTGCTACGATTCACAGCATGCTGCGGCTAGGGTCAGGACCTATTAATTTGTTGAGTTGATATCTGTTGAGTGATTCAAGGTGGCAGGAGGTGCCGCCTTGAGTGATTTGCTGATGTTGAGCCCGGAGCAGATGCGCCGGATCGAGCCCTATTTTCCTTTGTCGCATGGTGTGCCGCGTGTAGATGACCGCCGGGTGCTGAGCGGCATCCTGTTCGTGATCCGCAATGGTCTTCGCTGGCGAGATGTCCCATCCGACTACGGTCCGCACAAGACCATCTATAACCGCTTCATCCGCTGGAGTCGGCTGGGTGTGTTCAACCGCATTCTGGCGGAACTGGCCGCGCAGGGCGGTCAAACGGACAATCTGATGATTGATGCCACCCATCTCAAAGCGCATCGCACGGCGGCGAGCCTGCTCAAAAAGGGGCTCTATCCCGATGTATCGGACGCAGCCGCGGCGGACTGACCACCAAGCTGCAGGTGGTCTGTGACGGCAAGGGACGCCCGCGGCTGCTGCATCTGAGCGAAGGGCAGGCCAATGATCACAAGACTGCTGCGGCAGTGATCGAGGATTTGCCCGCCGCCAACGCCCTGCTGGCCGATCGGGCCTACAGTTCAGCGGCCTTCCGCCAGGCGCTCGTCGAGCGCGGTATCACGCCATGCATCCCGCCCCATGCCAAGCATCGTGTTCAGCACAGCTACGATCCTGTCCTATACCGACAACGCCACAGGATCGAGAACATGTTCGCACGCCTCAAAGACTGGCGACGCATCCACACCAGATACGACCGATGTGCTCACACCTTCCTGTCCGCGATCGCCTTCGCTGCAGCCTTCATCTTCTGGATCAATGAGTCTTAGCCCTAGCACTACTTTGGCAGATTTTTAGTTCCGGGAGCGTTTCGAGGATTCCCAAGAGCGGTTTTGCGTGATTCATGAGAGGTCGGCTGTTGGAGGGGCCGGCCATGAACAGGGATTGGCAACTCGATCTGGAGCGGTGGCTTGAGCCGTTCGTCTCGGCGTTGAGGCACAAGACGCGTGCGCGGATGTGTCCGGCCTATATTGCTGGGCTGATTGGCCTTGGGGATCGCAAGAGCGTCCAACCGATGGCTGCGCGCGACGCAGGCGTCAACTATGACCAGCTGCACCACTTCATCGCGAGCGGCGTGTGGGATGCTGCGCCGCTGGAGAAGGTGCTGCTCGCGGAGGCCGACAGACAAGTTGGCGGGAACGATGCGTGGCTGATCGTGGACGACACCGCGCTCCCCAAGAAGGGGCGCCACTCGGTCGGCGTCGCGCCGCAATATGCCTCGGCGCTTGGCAAGAACGCCAACTGCCAGACGCTGGTGTCGCTGACGCTGGCCTCTGGCGAAGTGCCGGTCATGGTGGGGCTGCGACTGTTTCTGCCCGAGAGCTGGACTTCCGATCCCGCCCGGCTCGACCGTGCCGGTGTGCCCGAGGACCATCGTGCCTACAGGACCAAGCCCGAAATCGCGCTGGCCGAGATCGACCGGGCTCGCGCAGCCGGCTTACGCTTTGGCTGCGTGCTCGCCGATGCCGGATATGGCTTGAGCGCCCCCTTCCGGCAGGCGCTCACCGAGCGCGGCCTTACCTGGGCCGTCGGTATCCCGTTCAAGCAGAAGGTCTATGCCGCCGACGTGGCGATGATCTTCCCCGTTGCCGGACACGGCCGCCCGCGCCGCCGGCATATCCCCGATGTGAAGTCGATGGCCGCGCAGGCGATGCTGGAAAAAGCCCAATGGCGGACGGTCAGTTGGCGGCGTGGCACCAAAGGCCGCCTCTCGGCCCGCTTCGCCGCTGTCCGTGTCCGGGTTGCAGATGGCCCACCCCAGCGCATCCGCGACATGGGCGCTCAGCATCTGCCTGGCGAGGAGGTCTGGGTGATCGGCGAGCACCGCTCGACCGGCGAGCGCAAATACTACCTCTCCAACTTGCCCGCCGACACCCCGCTCAAGCAGATCGCAGGCGCCATCAAGGCGCGCTGGGTCTGCGAACAGGCGCATCAGCAGCTCAAGGAGGAACTTGGCCTCGACCACTTCGAGGGGCGCTCATGGACGGGCCTGCACCGGCACGCGCTGATGACGATGATCGCCTACGCCTTCCTGCAATCTCGCCGCCTCAAACAAGCGGGAGGGGGAAAAAAGAATCCTCGGCCCGCCGCTCCAACCGAGCCTACCCGCCGTCAGGCAAGCCATCCTCACCGCGCTCGCGCAGCCGCCCCCAATCCGTTGTCCCCACTGCCGCAGAACCATCTCCGCTAAAAATCTGCCAAAGTAGTGCTAGCTGGCATCCACTGCAACCAACCCTTCCGCCGGTCGTTGACTGATGCTGGGTTGATCTCAGCCACTCCAGAACTTGCCCGCTGGCTCAAAACCGGCGGGCTTTTTTTCCGCGACGCCGGAAGGCTCTATCTCGCCGCATGTTGTGGTACATCGGCACGCCGTCATCGGGCCGTGCCGTTGACCAAGGTGGTCCCTCCGCCATGGTCGGCCGGCGCAGCCTTGACCCTCCGCGCGGGCCATCCCAATCAAGCCCGCTGGCTTCGGTCGGCGGCTTTTTATTTGATGCCTCGGCGCCGTCGGCTTGGATCTAGATCCTCGCCAGTGCGGATTTGAAGGTAAGCTGCGGCGGTATGATCGCACTTCGCGCGGGACGGACCATTGGTGTGCAGCAAGAGCGCCGAGTTCATTCGGCCAAGATTCTGCACTAGGCCGAGGTAGGTGAAGGCAGATAGCTATCCGGTAATCGCTGAGATATTGGAGATAATGTTCCCCCATGGAGGTGTGTACCAGTATTATAAGTTTCCAAACTTCATGTACGAACGCCGTGGACGAGCTGCTGTGTGCGCTTGCTGTAAATCGCTTCCGCGAGTTCACAGTCGGAGGTTGGCTAGGACCCTAACGCGAGAGCTTCAACGGCCCCCTTCGCGATGAACTCCTCAACGAGACGCGGTTCACGTCCCTGGCCCAGGCCCGCGCGAGGCTCAATGTATGGCGCGCCGATTACAACGGCGCGCGTCCGCACTCGCACATCGGATGGCAGACACCCAACGAATGTGCATCGACCTTTAACCCGCGACGGTCGCTCGCGCTGCGCAACGTGAAACGCTCCGCGCCAGCACCCGTCGCGTCCACCGGCCATCAGGGCAAATCCCCCCGGAAACGAACTCACGACTGGATAAGATTTGGGGGAAACGTCAGGGCGGCCATAACTTTGCAGTCTTCAGACGCGAGGCGGCCTACAACAGCGCTGCCCACCATGCTTGTGGCCCGCGACCCACACGGCTTTTCCCTTCAGATCGTACATTATGCTTCCTTCATGATTACCGATGTCTGCATGACCTTGAGGTCTTCCCGCACCATTTCCGCGGCGAGCTCGCGCACGGATGTCTCATGCACCCAGCCGAGCTTCTCCTTCGCCTTGGTGGCATCGCCCAGGAGAAGATCGACTTCCGTGGGGCGGAAGTAGCGTGGGTCTACCTGGACTAGGCATCTGCCGGTCTCGACATCATAGCCCTTTTCGTCGATTCCCTCACCACGCCATTCGAGCTCGACGCCGACATCTTCGAAAACCCATTCGACGAATTGACGGACAGGGGTCGTCTTGCCCGTCGCCAGCACGTAATCATCCGGTTGATCCTGCTGCATCATCATCCACATACCACGCACGTACTCACGCGCATGGCCCCAATCGCGTTGAGCATCGAGATTGCCGAGATAAAGCTTGTCCTGCTTGCCGAGGTAGATAGCAGCGGCGGCGCGGGTGATCTTGCGCGTCACAAAAGTTTCGCCGCGCAGTGGGCTTTCATGATTGAAGAGAATGCCGTTGGAAGCATGGATACCATAGGCCTCGCGATAGTTGACCACGATCCAGTAGGCGTAGAGCTTGGCGGCGGCGTAAGGGCTGCGCGGATAAAAGGGCGTTGTTTCGTTCTGCGGTACGGATTGCACGAGGCCGTAGAGCTCTGAAGTCGAGGCCTGATAGAAGCGGGTCTTGTCCTTCAGACCGAGGAGGCGGATCGCCTCAAGAAGTCGCAATGTTCCGATACCGTCGGCGTTTGCTGTGTATTCCGGCGTTTCGAACGACACCTGGACATGGCTCTGAGCGGCCAAGTTGTAAATCTCGTCTGGCTGGGATTCCTGAACTACTCGGATGAGATTAGTCGCATCAGTGAGGTCACCGTAATGCAAAATTAGGCGCGGATCGGGATCGTGCGGGTCTTGGTAGATGTCTTCGATGCGACCCGTGTTGAAGGAAGAGGAACGTCGCTTAATCCCATGAACGACGTAGCCTTTTTCCAGCAGAAGACGCGTGAGATAGGCACCATCCTGTCCCGTTATGCCCGTAACCAGAGCAACTTTCCTGTTCTCGCCCATTTTCTTCCTGCTCTATGGTAGTTGAAGTTTCGAATCTGGCTCGCCACACCGGCGGCCCGCCTCATACCCTATGGTAGGATTTCGACAGATGCGGCGCGGAACTCGTCATTGACAGTGTCAGCCAGCGAGCACACCTGCTCCTGCTTCGAGGCATAGCAAAACAGAGTCTCGCCGCTAACCTGCCTAAGTCGCACATGCGGCCTGAGTGCCGAACTCAGCTCACGGGGTGAGCGACATAGATTTGAATCACGTCGCACCCGATTTGCTCATCAATCAGCGAGTTAGGACGCCCTTCTGGGATTCTACATCCGTTCTCAAGCACGCACAGTCGGTTGCATAGCCGCTCCGCTTCTTCCACGAAGTGGGTGGCCAGTAGAATCGTATTGCCCTGCGCCAACAGGGCACGTAGCAGTTCCCAGATAAAATGGCGAGCATGTGGGTCCAACCCACACTAGAACTCCACCATCCCTCTTTTGCGCTGACCAAGTAATCTTTGCCTGCTTCAGCGTCTTCTAATGGAAATTGTTTTGATCAGTGAAATCGATTGTTTGGATGAGGTGCATCCATAAAATGGATTGTTTGACAGGGCAGCGCGGCACCATCGGCGGCACAAAGTCGTGGGCGCGAGGTTTCGCTCCGCGCGAAGACAAAGTTCGTGGCAGTCGGGGGCTTCGGGCGAACCGCACATCTGAGACGGCGGCGAACAGCCGGGTAGGGCATTACGTATTGACCTCCAAGGAATTTCGGGCGCGCTAGCCCCGAAAACGGTGGCTGGGCTTCAACGATGGGCGGGACGAGGCGACCATCAAACTGTGTTTCATACTGTAGGCGATGGCAGTGCGGCGAATTTGAACGGCCGCCTTTGCCAGCCCTCGCCATCGCATCCGGCTACAGGTGCCGAAGATCTTCTCGATCCGAGTACAAATTCTGTGGATCGGTTGGTTCCAGGCGTCGAGCTTTCGGCCTCGTCGCGCCCCCACATAGCGGTTGCGACGATGCGCGGCCTTCCACCCTTGGCGCGCACCGCGTCGCCGAGATGATTGCCTCGGTAGGCGCTGTCGGCAAACACTTCGCCGGGATTGTCGGGCAGAGCATCAGGAACGGCGTTGCCGTCCTCGGTGTGGGCGCCGTGACGGCGATCTCCTCGACAAGGGCCGTATCGGCGTAGGCACCGAAATGGGCTTTGAAGCAATGAAACGCTGGTCGGCGCTTGTACTTGACCCAATGGCCCTCTTCATCATCTTCGCTGGCCGAGGCGATGATCGCCGCATCGACAGGCGTGCCGATCTTCACCTGGATCGCTGAACTGGCGGGTGATCTCGGCAAACAACAGGGTCATGAACCTCAAGGGCCTGTCGAAAACGGACGAGAGCGGGTTCGCACAGGTGTCGGCTCTGACACCGAGAACCCGCAGAACCGTCGGAACGATCCTCCACATGGCTGCAGACGCCAAAATTCCTCTCCCGGCCATCGTCGCACAGCATCGCGTGCCAGTCGCTCAGTCCAGGCGGCTCGAAAGCTATCCGGCAGGAGTTGCGCCATGTTGGCGCACTTGAAAGCGTCAGAGGGCGCCGTGTCGCATCTCTCGATGGGACCGGACGCCATGATGGCCATAAATGACGTGGATGGCCTGCGCCTGACATTCGACGGCTGGCGGGTCCTGCACATCCGTCCTTCAGGAAACGCCCGCAAATGACATGTTACTTTGAGGCAGTTAAGAATTGGACTTGAAAAAGGGACTTTGTGGACTGCCTCGACCGGCTGTTTCGCTTAGCAAAGCGCGGCCCCACGTCAGCAGAGGCTCATTGGTCAAGGAACGCCTTAGTATCCATCACATGGATGGGCCACATTCACGCAATCAATTTTACACATGTCGCCGGGCGCATTAGAGAACGCTGAATTTAAACCGGAAGCGAGTGTACCCGGCGTCAAGATTTGCGAGCGTCACAGAGATAAGGATAGGCAGTGCTGAGGGAGCTCTTCTGCCCCACGCGCAGCCTCTACCAAATCGCCCGGCGTAACGGTCGACTAGTATCGATTAAGAGATCCCAAGCCAGATGCAACCTCGTCTCTGAAACGAGATTTCCGAAAATGCAGGTCAGTGGATTGGTAAAGCGCAGGTTCGTCGTCTCTCAGAGGCGTACGGGGTTCGGTGATTGTCTGTGGTCGCTGGCGGCCGCTTGGCGCTACGCTCAGCGGTCGGGACGAACGCTAGCCGTCGACTGGCGCGGGTCCTGCTATCTCGACCAACCCTTCACAAATGCCTTTCCGGTGTTCTTCCAACCGATCAATGACATCGCTGGCGTACCGGCTATTTGCGACGACCGGATCAACGACTTTTCCTTCCCGGGTCCATTCTTCCCGGAGTGGTGGAATAGGCCAGCGATCGACTGCCTTTACCGCCCAGATGAGCAGATTTTCCAAGAGCGCGACGAGTTGGGCGAGCTCTTTCAGGCCGAACACGATGTCGAAGCGAACACAGTAGTGTGTGACGCTTGCTTGATGTGGCGCTGCGATGAGGATGCCGAGCGGCAGGTCTTCCAGAGTGTCAAGCCTCGGTCTGAAATTCAAACACGCATAGATGCCATTTACCAAGAATGTTTTGAGGGGCACAGCATCATCGGGGTTCATGTTCGACATGGTAACGGTGAAGACATCATGGACCATGCGCCCTACTGGGCCGATCCGGAGTTCGCCGTTCGACAAGTGTGCACTGCGGTTGATAAGGCTAAAGCGTTACCGCACCCCAAGCCTGTGCGGCTGTTCTTGTGCACGGACAGCGCGCAAATCCTGGATCATCTGTCGGCCAAGTTTCCCGATCTTCTCACCGTACCCAAGCATTTCCGATCCGATCAAGATGGCCCCTTACACACTGCAGCACTTGGGATTGACGGCGGAATTTCCGCCCTCGTTGAGATGTATCTTCTCGGGCGCTGCGATACTGTAATTCGGTTTCCTCCGACGAGCGCCTTTACACGATATGCACGCCTTTTCGTACCACGCGTAATTGAGTTCGATCTGAAGGAGCCAAGTCGTTTGATTTTGATAGAAGACAGCCAAAGAATCTCTGGTCTCAGTTAAGACCCGCCACCTGCACAATTCGGCGGATGCAACCAACAGGCTAGTTGAATGTCATCATTTCTCATCGAGGCCATGGAAGCGTCGTACGATACCGATAGCGTCGTCATCTGAGGCCGTTCGGCAACGCGCCAGAACTTCGCTGTTACTCGGAGGCCGCAGACCAAGCCAGAGCGACGGCGATCGTGACGCTAACGCTCGAAAGGGCGCGGGCAATCACTCCAGAGACGAAATCGAGGTTGTTATATGAAAGTGGTTCCCGTCATCATCAGCGGCGGAGCCGGATCGCGGCTATGGCCCGCCTCAAGGCAATCGCACCCTAAACCTTTCCTCAAAGTGGCAGACGGGCATTCACTGATGCAGCACACTGTGTTGCGCGCCGGTTCGATAAAGGGCGTAGTGGAACTCGTCGCCGTGACATCTGGGGAACACCTCTTCCTTACCAAGGACGACTTCGACGAACTAGAGTCCGTGGTTCTGCCACGCACGTTTCTGCTCGAGCCTGAAGGCCGGGATACGGCCGCCGCCGTGGCGGCAGCCGCGATCCATGCCCGGGCAACGCAAGGCGCTGACGCAATTCTATGCGTCTTCCCGGCCGATCACATGGTTGGAAACCTGCCTGTATTTTTAGACGTCATGGGCCGGGCAATCGAACATGCGAAGCTCGGGCGGATCGCCACATTGGGCATCACCCCAACCAGACCGGACACGGCATTCGGCTATATCGAAGCGGATGGTGAGAAAGTCGTCCGTTTCGTTGAAAAACCGGATCTAGACACAGCCAAAGCCTATGTCGCGTCCAAGCGCTTCTTCTGGAATGCCGGCATTTTCTGCTTTAGCGCACAAACCATGCTCGACGAGATGGCATCGCATTGCCCCGCGGTGATCCAGGCCGTCTCCGACAGCTACGAGAACGGCCGGTTCAGTCAAGGCGAAGGCTTTGCCAAAATCGAACTCGCGCCTGAGCATTTCGGCTCCGCGCCGCGAATCTCGCTCGACCACGCTGTCATGGAGAAGACGAATAAACTTGCCGTGGTTCCCTGCGACATGGGTTGGAACGACATTGGATCCTGGAACGCAATGGCCGATTTGATCGCCCCCGACGAAAGCGGGAACAGGATCCGCGGCGATGTTCACATGGTCGACACGACCGGCAGCTACGTGAGCTCCGACAAGCGCGTCATCGGAACGGTCGGCGTCAGCGATCTGGTGATCGTGGATTCCCCGGATGCTTTGCTCGTCGCATCCCGCGACCGCGTTCAGGACGTCAAGAAGCTGTTCGAGGGCCTCAAGGCTTCCGGAAATGAAGCTCACCTGGTCCATAGCACGGTACACCGGCCGTGGGGTAGGTACACGGTTCTTGAGGAAGGCGAGCGCTTCAAGATCAAACGCATCGAGGTGAAACCCGGTCGGCGGCTGAGCCTGCAGATGCACTATCATCGTTCGGAGCACTGGGTCGTGGTCAGCGGCTCCGCGAAAATCGTCAATGGCGAGCAGGAGTTGTTCCTGGCGACAAACGAATCAGCCTACATCCCCTGCGGCCATAAGCATCGGCTGGAGAACCCAGGCAGAATTGACCTGGTGATCATTGAAGTGCAGAGCGGCGATTATCTCGGCGAGGATGATATCGTTCGCTTCGACGACGTATATGGTCGAACGTAGATTTCACCCGCGCATGACGAGAACGGTCAACGTGTCGCTGACTAATTACCACCAGGAAGGCCGTCTGCCCACTCAGGACAGGATGCTTGTGGAATCGGGAATTGACCAAGGCAGCGGCGAATGACCGCAATCGGCATCAGGGTGGGACAAATCAACCGGAAAAGACCGGAGAGCATAGTAACGCAACACAGTCCCACTGTCGAATAGCCTTTGATATTTCTGACTTTCCAAGCACCCTCAGGGCCCAATTGTTTTCGCATGAAAACGAGCAAGGACAGGGGGAGGGCGATCTTGTGCTGGGCTTCTATGTCCAATCTTGCTCCTGTTCGTCGTCAGGTTGTGTGCAGCCCATAGCGCGGCTATCGCGAGGCTGGAAGGCCTCCGATCGATAGGTGCGGCGAACGGCGGCAACGAGGTGCGAATAGGATGGCTGAGCGTATGATCGAGAATACCGCAGCTGCGGTCTAGCGCGAAATGCAGCGTCTGTGACTCATCGGTCATTGCAGCGCAATGAACCGGAAATCATGACCCTAAGCCGCCCTTCATCAGCCCACCAGCGCCCAGAAGAAAGCGAAGATCCGTCACAATGCCTACCTGTACCAAGGCTTCAAGCAGTTCACCGCGAATGTGAAGACCGCCAGCCATTGCTTCTTCATTTTCGGCCATTCGCTCGCTACGAACGACGACCACATCCTTAACCGCATAGCGCGTGGCAAGTTTCGCAAGCTCTGTGTTGGCATCTAGAGTGAACCAGCATCCGCGGATAACCAGCGGATCATGAACCACGCGAACGAGCTAGCGGTGCAGCGCAACGAAAAATCGCCGCTTGATGTCGTCTTTTATGATGCTGCTACAGTTCATGTCTGGGGTTTAGGCTTAGAAGCGGAATGACTGCCAACCAGGTCATCGAGCCGGAAACTGACCGGCCGGTGGGCCCAAAAATGACATTCAGTTGCCGCCAGCCTTTCGACACGAGCCACTTCACGATCTCGCGATTGCCAGCTAGCGGCTTGTTGCTCGAGCTGCGCGATCCTAGTCTGTGGTCGCTATGCCTCAGCAAGAAGACTCCGGTTCCTAGCCGGGCGGAGGCGCAACGAGATAGCCAGCTCAGGACAAGGAGAGCAAGCCATGGTCGCTTTTACCCTCAATGGCGAGGCGCGAACACTCGACGTCGATCCAGAGATGCCGCTGCTCTGGGCGATCCGTGACGGCATCGGACTCACAGGAACGAAATTCGGTTGCGGCCTTGCCCAGTGCGGCGCTTGCACGGTTCACGTTAACGGCATGCCGACGCGCTCGTGCCAGACCGCAGTCGGCGACATCGAAGGAGCCTCGATCACCACCATTGAGGGCGTGTCGGGCAAGATCGGCGAAACGGTCCAGGCCGTGTGGGCCGAGTTCGACGTACCTCAATGCGGCTATTGCCAGTCTGGCCAGATCATGTCGGCCGTGGCCCTCCTGACAGAGACGCCGAAGCCGACGGACGATGATATTGATTCGGCGATGAGCGGCAATCTCTGCCGCTGCGCCACCTATCATCGCATCCGCGCGGCCATCCACGAGACCGCCAACCGGCTGGAGACTTGAGGCATGTTGCAGTTTCTCCCGAAGCATAATGCCGTGGGGCCCACGCGGCGCCAGTTCCTCCTCGGCACGGCCGTCACCACCGCGGGCTTCGCCGTGGGCTACCGGCTAATGATGGCCGCGCCCGCCAACGCACAAACGACGCCTGCAGCGGTCCAGGCGAACCCCTTCCAGACTTATGTCGAGATCACACCGGAGAACCGAATCGTCATCCACTCGTCGCAGTTCGAGATGGGACAAGGCTCCTATTTCGGCATCGCCACCCTGGTTATGGAAGAGCTCGACGGCGCCTGGGCGCAGGTCCACGTGGTCGGCGGATATGGCAATACCGCGCTCTACGGCAATCTCGCCTGGGGCGGGGCCGCGCAGGGAACCGGTGGCTCCACCTCGATGAGCTCGTCGTGGGAGCGCTACCGCAAGGCGGGTGCTGCCGCACGGGCCATGCTGGTGGCGGCCGCGGCGCAGCGGTGGGACGTGCCAGCCGGCGAGATCACAGTCGCTTCCGGGGTCGTGTCGCACGCCTCAGGGATGCAGGCGCGCTTCGGTGACCTGGCTGAAGCCGCAGCGGGAATGCCGGTTCCCGACGACGTGCCGCTAAAGCCCCGCGACAACTGGGCCCAGATCGGATCGGACAGCCTCAAGCGCTACGATTCCGCCGGCAAGACCAATGGCGCGCAGACCTACACGATCGACCTCAAGATGGATGGACTCAATACGGCCGTTATGATCCATCCGCCGAAGTTCGGCGCTGAGATCGAGAGCTTCGACGCCTCCAAGGCCAAGGCACTCGACGGCATTGTCGATGTCGTCCAGACGCCGCGCGGCATTGCCGTGGTCGGCAGGGACATGTGGACGGCGCTCAAGGGCCGCGATCTCGTGGAGGTGACCTGGAACGAAGAGAAGGCCGAAAGGCGCGGCACGGCCGAGATCATGGCCGAATACACTAAGGCAGCAGACGATCCGGGCGCGGCCACCGCGCGCGACGACGGTAACACTCCCGCAGCGTTGGCCAGTGCTGAGAAAGTCATCCAAGGGCACTACGAATTCCCCTATCTTGTCCATGCTTCGATCGAGCCACTCAACGCGGCCGCCCGAATCAACGAAGACGGCACCATCGACGTCTGGGGCGGACACCAGATGCCCGACCTTTATCAGGCGGCTGCCGCTCAAGTAGGCGGCACCACGCCGGACAAGGTGAGGCTGCACGTGATGAAGACCGGCGGCAGCTTCGGCCGCCGAGCGGTCTCGGACGCAGATCTCATTATCGAAGCTGTTTCCACAGCGCGTGCGCTGGGACCCGGCAAGCCAGTGAAGGTGCAGTGGACCCGCGAGAACGACATGCGGGGTGGGCGGTACCGGCCGACCTATGTGCACGCAGTCGAGGCGGGGCTCGACAAGGAAGGCAATGTCGTCGCTCTCCATGACCACATCGTGGGCCAATCGATCGCGGGCGGTTCGCCCTTTGCGGCGATGATCGAGAACGGCATCGATCCGACCTCCGTGGAGGGCGCCACCAACCTGCCCTATGCGATCCCGAACCTGAAGGTCGAGCTGACCACCACGGACGTGAACATCCCAGTGCTGTGGTGGCGTTCGGTAGGCTCCACCCACACCGCTTACGCAATGGAAACCCTGATCGATGAGCTCGCCGCCGCTGCGAACCGTGATCCGGTCGACTTCCGCTTGTCGATGCTCGGTCACCATCCACGGCATGCCGGCGTGCTGAAATTGGCTGCTGAGAAGGCAGGCTGGGACAAGCCTCTGCCGGAAGGCCGTTTCCGCGGCGTGGCCCTGCATGAAAGCCTCTCGACCTATGTCGCCGAGGTGGTGGAGATCACCTTCAACGATGGAAATGATTTCAAAGTCGACCGCGTCGTCTGCGCGGTAGATTGCGGCACCGCGATAAATCCTGACCAGATCCGCGCTCAGATGGAGGGCGGTATCGGCTTCGGGCTAGGCGCGATCCTCCAGGAGGAGCTGACCCTGACGGGCGGTGTCGTAGACCAAGAGAACTACGACACCTATATGCCGCTCAGGATCGAGCAGATGCCGCGCGTCGAGGTGCACATTGTGCCGTCCGACGAGCCGCCCACGGGCGTTGGCGAGCCGGGTGTGCCGCCGATCGGCCCGGCCGTCGCCAACGCGCTACGGGCGGCGACGGGCAAGACGATCCGCAAGCTGCCGATCATAAAGAACTTGTCAGCATAGCCGGGAATGACACCATGAAAACGGCCGCGATGAAGATCGCGGTCGTAGGTCGTTTTTGAACGCCTCCTGACAGGCGATCACCTCCATTCGATCAGTTTCCGGCGGCTGCCCGGTCCAATATCCGGTTTAGAGACGGTAACCCGTGTTCTGAACGACCGCAGACGGTCGTTGGTGCTGGTAGCACTAAAGAACCGCTTTCGAGACGCAAATGCCGCACGCAAATGTCTCGAAAGGGTCACGCTAGAGACTTTGTACCACCTAGTTGCATGTCTGCTATCGCTTTCTTGGCGCGAGAAGCGGCCGGTCCTCTGACGGCCCCATAACAGAACATTGATGTCTTCGCGCTGAGCGTCAGCAGTTGGCGCTACCGCGACCTTTCTCAGGAAGGCTGCACACCGACGCGATCTTCCTTTCGCCTTGCGCAAACCTCCCTTCCGAGTGAGGCGTTCAGTGCGTCGGCTTGGTGGACTGAGGCACTTCTGAGTGGGACAACAACATCGAAAAACATTGGAAAAGATTTGAATACTCTGAAGTCCCACTGATCTCTAAGAAATTGATTTTTATCGCTTTCTGAACACCCTCCGGGCCCACCATTATCGTTACCTTTCAATGATTTAGAGGCATTGTTGCACTTGGTTAGCCAAGTCAAGGCTGGCGAACCGCCGTCCATAGCGTTTGATTTTATTGACTTATGGTGGGCCTGTGGAGGCCGCAGATGTGTTGCCAACCGCCGGTGGAGTGTCAGGATCGTTTATCAAGTGCTTGAACGACGCCGGCACGGTGTTCGGAATAGAAAGCCGCGCATAGTCCCCTACGCAATCGACCTCGAATTACTGTCTGGATGCTACATCGGCCATCGCCGCACCCCAGGCGATCTCGTAGCCCATGCGTGAGAAGCCGAATTCGCGATCGAATGTGTTCGGCGCTTTGACACGCCAGTTCTTCATGACCTCGCCCGGGAGGCCGCCAGCAGCGGTGCCGTCCAAGTCACGCTCGCCGGCGCGGAGTTCACGACGGCGATCATTTGGCGTAGCTGGGAACAGGCCGGCGACGTCAGGCAAGACCGTCCGGCTGCAGCTAGGAAGTTAATCGCGACCCACGGCGGACCGCTCCGTACGCGCGCGCGGCGTACGGCAAGCTGCTAGCCTCAATCTCCGGATGAGATCAGAGTCGCTCAGACCGGGTCTTCAGGATCTGGTACAGCACGTTTCGGATGCGCTGCCAAACGGTTAGCCGGTTGATCACGCCTTCGCCTCCTGTTCATCGCAGATGAATGGGCTGCGGTTCAGATGATCTGTGCCGCCAGCGCCACGCCGACCAACGACGTGCCGACCCCTGCCGTGCGGATGGCTCGCGGCCAGCGCCGAAGTGTTAGGGCGGCTAACGCGCCGGTCGCGTGAAGAGCCGAAGTAGCGACCACGAAGCCGACCGCATAAGCGATGCCGCTGGCCGTCTCGGGAATTTCGAGGCCATGGGCATTGCCGTGGAAGAGGGCGAAGAGAGCAGTCAGCGAGGCGGCCACAGCGAGCGGAAGCGGCTTGGCAAGCGCCATCATGGCGCCGAAGACCACCAGCGATAGCGTTATGCCGGTTTCCAGTGAGGGCAGGCCGATGCCGGCGATACCGAGCAGGGCGCCAGCGAGCATCGCCGAGACAAAGCACGACGGCACGATGATGATCCCCTTGCCGCCGGCGCGAGCGGCAATGATGCCGACAGCCATCATGGCAAGCAGGTGGTCCATACCGGTCAGCGGGTGCTGAAGGCCGTCTACAAACCCGTGGGCATGAAATCCGCCGCTATGGGCGAAGGCCAATGAGGGGATGAGGGTTGTGGCGGCTGCCAGGGCGAGTCTGCCGAAGAATGAAAGCGTTCTGTTCATGGTTCTGGACCTGTTTGATAGGGGTGCGATCGGTTCAAGGCCGGTGCTCATTGTCCGGCCCCTGGCATGGTGAATTGTGCGGCGCCGGACCTGTCGGCCAGAAGTCGCGCCTCGCCGAAGTCAAGGGGCGTTTGTGCCTTGCCGTCATGGTAGACGAAGGCCAGGCGGCGCCGGCGCGACGTCAGTTTCGCGGGCAGCGGGTGATAGGTGACGCCAGCGCCGCCGATCATCGGCATGACGGCGCCGACATCGACCATGTCCTGCGTCTCGACGCGCAGGAGATGCAGCCGCATGCCGTCGGCGGTTTCGCCGACGAAGGGAATTCCGGCGAGGCGCAGGAAACTGGAGGGGTCGGGCGCCCGCGAAAACCCTTCGAGAAACGCGATCTCGACGAGATCGAGATCCGTCGCCGGCGCGTCGGCGGGTTCGGGCGCATGGTCGTGCGGTAGATGCGGTGTCTGCCATTGCAACGGCTTGCCGGCCGGCCCGTTGTGGCCGACGGGGTGGGGATGGTGATGATGACCGTTCGGCCCGTGATGGTGACCGTCGCCATGGTCATGGCTGTGGTGGTGATGATCATCGTGCATCGTCAAAAGCTCGTCGGCTTGTCGATGATGGATTTGTGCTTGCCGAGATTGCCGTGCGCGACCATCGAGCCGAGCGCCTCGACGACAACCCGCACGCCAAACAGCGCCGTGATGTCTGACGTGTCGTAGGGCGGCGACACCTCGACCACTTCCAGTCCGCAGATGCCGGGCGCCGACACTAGCCCGAGCAGCTTCAGTGCCTCGCGCGGCAGGAAGCCACCGGGCTCCGGCCAGCCCGTACCCGGCACGAAACCGCAATCGATGCTGTCGACATCGAAGGAGATGTATACGGCGTCGGTGTCCTTCCACGCGAGCTCGAGCGCGATCTCCGCCGCCTTCTCCAGCCCCATCTGTTCGATATCGGAAATCGTCAGCACGTTGGTGCCGCGCTTCCGCGCCTCGGCGACGCCGTAGCGCGGCACCTGCCAGCCGCCGATGCCGAGCTGCACCAGATTGGTGGCGGAGACGTTCGGCAAGTTGGTTGCCCAGTACCAGGGCGTCGTGTGCATACGTTCGTCGAGATCCTTTTCCTGAATGTCGATGTGGCGGTCGAAATGGATGATGCCGATGCGCTTGGAGGTAACGTCGGCGATGCCGCGCACGCACGGAAACCCGATCGAATGGTCGCCACCGAGCATGATCGGCAGCGCACCGGAAGAGGCGACATGGCTGACGCCCTTGGTGATCTGGTCGAAGCTCTTTTCGAGATTGGCGGGGATGGTGAAGACGTCGCCGGCGTCGCAAAGCGTCATCTGCTCGCGCAGGTCGACACCGAGCTCGTAATTGTAAGGCGTGTAGAGCGCCGAGATGCGGCGCATGCCTTGCGGCCCGAAGCGGGTTCCGGGCCGGTAGGTGGTGCCGCTGTCGAAAGGAATGCCCATGACGGCAGCGTCATATCTGCCGACATCGCGGACGTTCTCGACATAGGGCGCCTTGAGGAAGGTGTTGATGCCGGCGAAATGCGGCAACTCGCCTCGCGCGAATGTCGGGATCGACTTGTCGATGATCGAATCCGATCCGGGCAGGCCCATGTCGAGTGCCCATTTCTGTTCCTTGCGCCAGCCATCCTCGGGCAGCTTTCCTTCCGCCTCGATCGACTTCCAGCCCTGCATGTCGCGGATCTCGAAGTTCGGATGGTGGAAGCGTTGGCGTGGCTGGTGGTCGGTGAGCCCGGCGCGACGATGCCGGCGTTCTGGACTATCTCTGTGCATGAAACCTCCTTCACGACGCCGTCGTCGCGATTGCGCTATCCAGTCGGGTCGTCCCGACCATCGCGGCCACTTCGGCCACGTCTCGTGCGGAAGCCCGGTGCTTGCGGTCGAGCTTCAGATCGTAGGTGATCGTCGCGCCATAGGCGGACGGGAACTGGGGGTCGTGGCGCACCTTGTCGAAGACCAGCACGCGGGTGCCGAGCTTGAATGCCTCGCCGATATCGTGGGTGACCATGACCACGGTCATGCCGTGCTCGGTCCAGAGCTCGGTGAGCAGCTCATGCATCTCGATGCGAATACCGGGATCGAGTGCGCCGAACGGCTCGTCGAGAAGCAGGATCTGCGGCCGGCCGAGCAAGGTCTGCGCGATCGCCAGCCGCTGCTGCATGCCGCCAGAAAGCGTGGCCGGATAGAGATCGCGCGCATGGCCAAGCCCGACCCGTTCCAGCATGGTTTCGGCTTCTTGTCTGGCGCTTTTGCGCCTGGCGCCGAAGACGCGGCCGAACGGTCCGCCCGAACGGAAGTCCTCGACCAGCAGCAAGTTCTGTAGCGCGGTCAGATGCGGAAACACGGAATAGCGCTGGAAGACGATGCCGCGCTGCGGCGTCGGTTCCGGCACGATCGGCTGGTCGCCGACGACGACCACGCCGCCACTTTGCTGTTCCTGGCCAAGCAGGATGCGCAGGAATGTCGATTTTCCACAACCGCTGGCGCCAACCAGCGACAGGAATTCACCCGCTTCGGCGGAGACATTGACCCGTTCCAGCACGCGGGCGTCGCCGTAGCTCTTCTCCAGCCCATGGACGAGGATCCGGCTCATCTGCGCCGCACCGGATGGGCCCAGGGCGAGATGATGTGAGAGAGCCGCACGAGCAGCCAGTCGGTCATCACCGCAAGCAGCGTGATCCAGGCGACGTAAGGCAGGATGACGTCCATCGATAGGTAGCGACGAACGAGGAAGATGCGGTAGCCGAGCCCCTCGGTGGAGGCGATGGCTTCTGCCGCGATCAGGAACAGCCAGGCCGGCCCAAGCGCCAGCCGTACGCAAGTGATGAGGCGCGGCATGACCTGTGGCAGCACCAGCCTGAGCACCATGGTCCAGCTGTTGCCGCCGAGCGTCTGTGCCTTGGCGACGAGCTCCGGCGGCAATTCCATCACCCGGTTGGCGATGTCGCGCACCATGACCGGTGCGACGCCGAGAGCGATCAAGGTGATCTTGGCCGTTTCGCCGAGGCCGAGCGCAATGAACAGGATCGGCAGCAGCGCCAGTGGCGGGATGACGCAGACAACTGTGACCAAGGGCAGCAGAAAGGCCCTGACGCGCGGGATGAAACCTATGGCGACGCCGAGGCTGAGTGCCACCAGCGTGGCCATGCCGACTCCGGCGAACAGCCTGATCAGGCTGGCATAGGTGTCGGCCCACAGGATCAGGTCGCCGGAGCGCTTGTCCGGCACTGTCGCCAGGTCTGAAAAGGCCGACCACATCTGTGCAGGGGAGGGCAGCAGCTTGTCGCTGGGATTGACCGCCAGCCTTTGCGCCGAAGCGAAGAGATAGGCAATCGCCACGGCGGCAAACGGCAGCGTCCCAAGCAGCAACGCTCCGCCGCGGGAGACCGTCGCGTTGATGAGGCGAAGCCGCGCTTTCGGCCTGCTAAGTTGCAGGCGTGCGACTTCGGGGCCTGCTGCGGTCTGCATGATGCCGGTTCCTCTGGCTAGCATGTCGCGCTCCCGCGTCAGAGCGTTCCGCCCGCTGCCTCTGCCATAAAGGCCGGATCGAAGCGCAGCTTAACGTTGTTGACGTCGCCCAGCGTCGAGCCGTCGGGGAAGCTCATGCCGATCACGTCGACGCTCGGCGCGTTGGTACCAAGAATGCCGTGGCTGAACAGGAAGTTGCGCACCAGATCCATGGTCTTCGGCAGTTCGGCGCCGTTGGTGAATGCGACCGCCTTGGCCGGCTCGAAGAACATCGCCGTTGATGCAAGCTGAGCGTCGAAACCGGCAAGATCCGTCCCCGACGCCTTGGCCATCTCTTCCTTGGCCGCCTTGCCTTCGGGCGTGCCCGACGTCATCAGCGCCATGGCTTCATACCATGCACCGACAAGCGCCTTGCCCAAGGCCGGATTGTCCTTCAGCGTCGCGGTGTTGACGACCATCATGTCGATGATCTCGCCGGGAATCTCAGTCGAATCGAATACCTTGTGGGCGCCCGGCATGGCAGCGATTTCCGAGACCAGCGGATTCCAGGTGACGACGGAGGTGACGTCGCTGGTGCCGTAGGCAGCGACCATGTCGGCATCGGAGGTGTTCACCACCGTAATGTCCTTTTCGGCCAACCCTACCGTCTCCAGCGCGCGCGCAAGTAGGTAATGTGAGACGGAAAGCTCGACGAGATTGACCTTCTGGCCGGCAATATTCTTGAGCGCGGTCTTGTTCTTGAGGATGACCGCGTCGTTGCCGTTGGAGAAATCGCCGACGATCAAGGCCGTCGTGTCAACACCGCCGCCGGCCGGGATCGAAAGCGCATCCATGTTGGTCATCGAACAGCCGTCAAAGCCGCCGGCCGTGTACTGGTTGATGCTCTCGACATAGTCGTTGATGCGGGTGATCTCGACATTGATGCCGTATTTGTCGGCCCACTTCTTCATGATGCCGCTGTCGGAAAGATAGCCCCACGGCATCCAGCCGACATAGATCGACCAGCAAATCTTGAAGTCTTTCTTGGGCGCCGCTTGCGCGGCTGAGATGAAGGGGAGGCTGAGTGATGCGGCTAGGATGATTGTGGCCAGTTTGCGAAGCATTACATACCCCTGTTTGCGATCCGGATTGCGTCCGAACGTCTGTTGGGGGGTTCACGGAGCGCGCATCCGGGAGAGGTTCGCGCCAGCAAACCCGTGCAGGGTTCTCCCGGGATTTTGGCCCGCCGTGTTCCGCCAGATGCCTCAATGCATCTCAAGCGGTCGCGTCTCTTGGACCAGCACCGTGATCGACACGGCCGGAACCCTAGACGCTCTGCACGTGAATAACGAAGCAAGGGGCGTGCCAGTCCGGAAAGCCGTCCTGAGGCGGCCTTTCCCCGGATTTGCAGGCAATCGCGTTATGCTGATGCCACAAAAGTCATCGCAACGCCGACGGATTAGGCAAGGAAAATCTAGCGTCAACCAATATGAGAAGGCTTGTGCCCTGGGGACCTCCGCTGATCGCACCCTGCTCTATGGTCGCCCACACATACATGCCCAATAGGGACACGTTCGGGAAGGGCGTGAGCGCGCGGCGGATCCGGATGCCAATTGGCGCCGACCCATGTGACGAGTGCGCCCGATCGTGCAAGGGCAATTCGTGAAATAAGCGCGACTGCAATGATGCTAGGCAAGCCCGATCGCGTGTCGGGAGGCAGTTGTGAAAGTTGCGATCATCGGACCAGGCTCGCTCGGGAAGGCCTTGGCGAAATGTCTTGGCCTCGCCGGGCACGAAATTCGCCTCAGCTTCAGTCGTGACGAAGGCAAGTTGCGCGCAATCGCGGCAACCCTCCGTGTTGGCTTCGGTGCCCCTGACGAAGTAGCGAGATGGGCCGACGTAATTGCCCTGGCGACGCCATGGCCGGCTCTCGAGCTGGCGATGGACGCGCTTGGCGATTTGTCGGGCAAGATCGTCTGGGACAACACCAATGCAGTCGCGCCTGACCTTTCCACGATGCTGCTAGGCACTACTACGTCTGTAGGCGAGGAGGTTCAGAGGCGCGCGCGGGGCGCCCTTGTCGTCAAGTGCATTCCGACCTTTGCCGAATTGCTTGACAGGGATGATCCGCGTCTCAACGGCGATCCGGTGACGAGCTATGTCGCCGGCAATGACGCAGATGCCAAGGCGGCGGTTTGCCGGCTTCTCGCCGATCTGCCGACAATGCCGGTCGATGTCGGCGATCTCACGGCCTCGCGCCTGATCGAGCCGATGATGCTGCTATTGGTCCAGCTCGCCTATCGGCGCGGGATGGGGCCGACAATTTCCTTCAATCTCATTCGACAGGACGGAACCGGTTCATGACTGATTATCTACCCGCGCGGCGCAAGGCGATTCCAGTAGGACGTCTGCTGATCGATGGCCAATGGCGCGATGCCGTCAGCGGCGAGACTTCGACGACTTTTGATCCGACCACGGAGGCGGCGATCACCGATATTGCGAAGGCGGACGTCACCGACACGAGCGATGCCGTCGCGGCCGCGCAGCGGGCTTTCGAGCAAGGACCCTGGGCGCGGATGCATCATGAGGAGCGCGCCAAGATCCTGTTTCGCATCGCCGATCTAATGGACGAGCGGGCCGAGGATTTCGCGGTGCGCGAGGCGATGGATATGGGTATGCCCTATCGCGATTTCCGCGATATCATCATGCCGCACTGCTCAGGACTGTTCCGCTTTCATGGCGGGCTCGCCATGAGCGCGATGGACGGCGCCTATCGTACCAGCTACGAACCAAATATCAGGATCCTGACACGGCGCGAGCCGCTCGGCGTGGTCGCTGCGATCACCCCGTTCAATTTTCCCCTCGCGCTGTCCTGTTCGAAAATCGCGCCGGCACTCGCGGCGGGTAACACGGTCGTTCACAAGCCTGCGACCGACACGCCCCTGACGGCCCTCGCCTTGGCGCAAGTGATCCTCGACGCGGGCGTGCCGCCAGGCGTCTACAATCTCGTCACCGGCCCGGGCGGCACCATCGGCGACGCGCTGGTCAACGATGCCCGCGTCGACAAGATCGCCTTTACCGGGTCGACCACCGTCGGCCAGGGCATCATGCGCAACGGTGCCGGGACGATGAAACACCTGACCATGGAGCTCGGCGGCAAGAGTCCCAATATCGTTTTCGCCGATGCTGATATCGATGTCGCGATACAGGCAGCCTTCTGGGGCATCTTCTGGAACAAGGGCGAAGTCTGCGTCGCCGGATCGCGCCTGCTGGTTGAACGCGCCTGCTATGACGAGGCCGTCGAGAAGCTGAGCGCCATGGCGAAGTCGGCGACACTCGGCGATCCGCTGGACCCTGCGACGATGATCGGGCCGATCGCATCGCGGGGCGAGTATGACAAGGTCTTGAGCTATGTCGAAGAGGGCAAGCGCACCGCGCGACTGGCCGCGGGCGGCGGCACCCGCCAGGTCAACGGCAAGGGCCTCTTCATCGAGCCGACCATCTTCGCCGATGCGACCAACGACCTAAGGATATCGCGCGAAGAGATTTTCGGTCCTGTCCTGCCGGTGATTCCATTCGACAGCGAGGAGGACGCGATCCGGATCGCCAACGATACGAGCTACGGGCTCGCCTCGGGCATCCAGACCAGCGATCTCGGCCGCGCCTTGCGGCTCGCCGACCGGATCAAGGCAGGCACGATCTGGCTGAACTGCTGGCACAAGTACCATCCTAATGCGCCGTTCGGAGGTTTCAAGATGAGCGGCTATGGCCGCGAGCAGGGCCGCGTGGCGTGGGAAAGCTACACCCAATACAAGACGATTTGGGCGAATCTTGGCGAACCAGTCGAGATGGCGCGATGAGCGTGCGCGATTCCAACCCACTCGACCCGCGGCATCCCAAACGCGTCGCGATGGTCCTTTCAAACCCGGCTGTGTCAACCACCACAGGCTGGCCGGTCGGGTTTTGGTGGAGCGAGTTAACTCACCCCTGGCTCGCCTTCACCGAGCGCGGATACGAAGTCGCGATCTTCTCGCCTGAGGGCAACAAATGCGAGGCGGATGCATTGAGCGACCCGCGCGATCCGTCCGGCTATTCGGATATGGATCTGATCTCGCTCGGTTTCCTGTCGACGCCGAAACTGGCGGCGCTGGTGGAGACGACCCGGCCCATTGCAGAGCTGTCGGTCGACGCGTTCGACGCGATCGTCGTCGCTGGCGGCCAGGCGCCGATGTTCACCTTCGAAGACGCAACTGAGTTGCAGCGGCTGTTCGTCAACTTCTTCGCGGCCGGCAAGGTCGCGGCTGCCTTGTGTCATGGCGTCGCGCTGCTGCGTTACGCGCGCCTCCCAACCGGCGAGCTGCTGGCCAAAGGGCGCACTGTTACGGGGTTCGCCAATGTCGAGGAGGACTTCGCCGAAAATGCCGTCTGGGAGATGGGCGCGCTGCCGCACGGTACGCATCTGATGCCATGGCGGATCGAGGATGAGATGCGTGCGCTCGGCGCGAACTATATTCAGGCCGGGCTGTGGCGCGATTTTGCCGTGCGCGACGGCAATTTGATCACCGGCCAGCAGAACTTCTCCGGAGCGGCGACCGCCCGTCTTGTCATCGAGGCGCTCGGTGGCTGAGGACCAAAGACCGCTCCTGTCGGTGAAGTTCGGGAGACAAACTCGCCGTCAGGGCGGGCGATGCCAAACGACATCGGCCCAGTAGGATCCGGGTCCGTCCAAGAAACTCCACCTCAAACAACCACTATCAGCAGCGAGGATGAACCATGGCCGTAGTGACGACACTTGATATTGCCGGCCTGACGGCCGAAGATTATAGCCGCATCCTCGATCGGATCGGCGTGGAGAAACGGCCCGCTGGCGGCATCTACCAGCACATCGCGCATGCCACAGACGATGGTTATCGCATCATCGAGATATGGGACGACAAGGCAGGCCTGGAGCTCTTCTTGCAGGACACATTGTTTCCCGCCGCACAGGAACTGCAAGTTCAGCGTGAAATGACCATTATGACCCAGACACTGCACAACATCTTTGTGCCCCGGATTGGTGAACTGACTGCCCTGGCAAATGATGCGCCTGGTGGACCAGTCAAACGGGCAAAAGTGTAGGCATCAAGGATCGAGGATGCGGCGATCGATCATCGAAGTCCCGGAGGAACTTGCGTCCGGACGCCCGGTACAACGATGGTGACCGCGGCAAGTGCAAAGAGGTTGTTCTTTCCTGCCGGCGACTATCGCCATGCGCCGGCCGGAGTCGTTCAGCTGCGTGTGATTCGCAGCGGTTCATCCTATGCAGAGATCGATCTTGGCCGCGGGCTGCGGCGCGTCTTCACCCGCCCCGGCGACCTGCTGCTCAGTCTTCCCGAGCGTGCCACGCGGTTCAAGATCGAGGAGCCGCGAGAGCTGACGATGATCACCGTTGACTCCGCCCTGGCGTCAAGGCTCCTGGTATCCGCAGGCGGGACCCCCGAGGACCTGGTAATCCTGACCGATCGACCGATACGCGATTCGCTGGTGGCCGAGTTGTGCCGACGCCTCGAAGGCGACCCGCCAGTCAACCCGATCGTCCGCGAATGGACGCTGGGCCTGGTTTTCGCGAACCTGCTCCGTCTCGGGCATGCACGCCAGCGGCAGCAGAAGTCTCCGGTCCTAACCTCGCAGCGGTTCGACCGAGTCCTCGCTGCGATTGACGGCGATCTGGAAAAGGGGGTGTCGATCGACCATCTTGCCGGAATCGCGGGAATACCACGACGCGCCTTCACCGCCGCCTTTCGCGAGGCGACGCAATTGCCGGTACATCAATTCATTTTACGCCGCCGCGTTGATCGCGCGGTCGAGCTTTTGGAAAATAGCGATCTGCCGCTGGCCGAGATTGCTCAGCACGCGGGTTTCACTCACCAGGCCCATATGAATCGCGTCGTGACCCGATTGAAAGGGCTGTCGCCAGGCCGGCTGCGGTCTCGCAGGCGCGACGGCTGACTTGTGATCTATTCCAGCATCGCAGGGGCGCTTCGCCTGTCTGTCAATTGCTTCGCGCTCGCAGGTCCAGGCGTTGACGGCGTTCTGATCGACAGCGGAGGAGGGGGCTGGGCCCCGACAGTGGGGCGTCTTGAGCAGGCCATGGCGGAAGCCAAGATCGACCCGGCTTCGATCACGGTCTTGGCGCTCACCCACGCCCATCAGGATCATGTGCACGGACTTTTGACCCGCGACGGCCGAGTGCTCTTTCCAAACTTGAAGGCGATCGTAATTCCCGAGGCGGCTGTGCAGAGCTTTTTCGCTTACGCGCACCTTGCGCAGTTCCGGCCCCTGCTGAAGCCTGTCCAGAATGGCGACCAGGTGGGTGAGCGATTGAGGGCGGTCGCCTTGCCCGGTCATGCTGCCGGTCATACCGGCTACACGTTCGACACGGACGAGGACCGTTTCCTATTCTTCGGGGACATCGTTCATGTGCCGGCCTTGCAGTTCGGCAATCCCGCGTTCAGTTGGGGCTATGACGACGATCAGCTGACCGCGCGCGCAACCCGCCTAAAGGTTTTCAGTGAAGCGGCCGAGGCGGGGACGTGGATCGCCGGCGCGCACCTTGGCTGGCCGGGCATCGGCCGTGTGGTGCGTAAGGGCGAAGCATACGGCTATGAGCCGGCAGGAGGACGAGTGACCGGATAGGCGGCCCGTTGCTGATCGGTTTATACCGCTCTCTTCGTCCAAGGCAAGGATCTCGACGAGCAGCGCGCCGCACTCCGGCGTCCTCAACGCGGCGGTACCATCGTCCGGCCCACCAAAATATCTGATTCTTGATCCACTGGCGGCCGATCGATGCCTGAGGCTTACCGGATCGGCGTCTCGCCGCGAAACAGCGGCTGGTGCGCCCGCATCAAGGCGGCAATCCGGTCGGCGACTTTCCGTACCGGCGGGGAGTGACGTTCCTCGTGATGGGTGACGATCCATTGGTCGGTTTCAAGTTCGGGGATAGGCTGAGCAACGCGAACCAGCCGCGGATCGCCGTCACCGACGAAGCACGGAAAGACCGAAAGGCCGGCGCCGGCGGCCACCAGTTCGCGCACCGAATGGGTGTTGTTGCCGCGTACGGCGATGCGGTCGCCGTGATGGGCTTGCAGCCAGCGCGCCGAGGCAATGTTTGCGCCTTCGCCGGTGACGCCGACGAACAATCCGGCGGCGATGCCATTGATCAGGTGACGTCCGGAATAAATGGCGTGGGCGACCTTGCCGCTCTGACGGCCGGCCAGCCACTGCTCGGTCGGGCGCTCGCTGCGGATGCCGATGTCGGCGGCACGGCGGCCGATGTCGACCCGGTCGGTAGTGGTGACAAGCTCTACCCTTATGCCGTCATCGACCGTCCAGATCTCGCCGATATGGGCGGAAACGAAGGCCGAGGTCCATGGCCCGGCCGAGACGCGGACAATGCGGTCGGGCAGGTTTCCCTCGCGCCAGCGGGTCAGCGACTGCATTGCCGCCTCGACGTCTTCGGCGCGCCGCAGCAGTTCCTCGCCGACCGGGGTCAGCCGGTAGCCGGTCTGCTGGCGCACGAATAGAGGTTCGCCGATCTGCTTTTCGAGCGCGGTGACGCGTCGTCCAAGGGTGGCTGCGCTGAGGCGCGTGGTTCCCGTCGCTGCGCTCAAGCCACCCAGCCGCGCAACGTCGAGAAACAACCTCAGATCGTCCCAGCCGATATCCATTTTGCAGAAATGAAAAACTCCTTGCGACCGTGGCTGTAGCGCAAAGCGGGCATCGTGCGCAAGTATGCAGGCATTGGAGGCGTTGGACAATCCTGCCTGGCCGGACAGGGACAAGCGCCTCGGCTGGCCAAGAAGCGAACTGAACCCTTTCGATCGCGCATGCGATTGGCGCAGAGGTTTTGCGCTTCCGACCAACCCAGGCGCGCAGGCATTCTGCGTACCAAAGGAGACGATCATGTTGGATGAACTTCGATACCGTTTCGCCCGCTGGATTGCCTATCGCCAGACGCTTGCGAGCTTGAGGCAGGCCCGGGACAGCACACTGGCGGATGCCGGCATTTCTCGCGAAGAGATCCGCGAGCGTGCCCGCCACGCCAGCTTGCGTCGTTGAGGAGCCGGGCATGCAGATGATGATGCTTTGGGATGGCCGCTCGGTACCGCGCCTCGGCATCGGCACCTGGGCGGCGGGTGGCCCCGCGCGTTGGCGTGACACGGCGACAATCTATGGCGAGGTCGACGATATCAGGTCGCAAGCCGCGCTGGCGATGGCTTATGAGATCGGCGCGCGGGTGTTCGACACGGCTGCCGCCTACGGCGCCGGCAATGCCGAACTGATCCTCGGGCGGGCGTTGAGGGGTAAGGACGAAGCCGTCATCGTCACCAAGGTCGGCTATTTCGGCGATCCCGAAACGCGTAAGATCGCACCCGAGGATGCCTCTGCCGCGGCAATCCGGACATCGATCGACAATTCGCGGCAGCGCCTGCAGCGGGATTGTATCGACGTCGTGCTGCTACATATCAACGAGTATCCGATCGAGCGCGCCGGCGAGGTGTTCGATACGCTCGGCCTGTTGCGCCAGGAGGGCAAGATCGGCGGCTTCGGCTGGAGCACCGATCACCGCGAACGGCTTGCCGCCTACGCGACGCGCGAGGGGTTCGTCGCCGTAGAGAACGACTTCAATGTGTTTACCCCGGCGAACGAGCTGATGGCCGTTGCGGCGCGCGAGAACCTCGTCTCGTTCAGCCGGCTGCCGCTGGCAATGGGACTGCTCACCGGCAAATACACGCCGGCCATGCGGCTGCCCACCAACGATGTGCGCGGCGGGAATGCCGAATGGATGGTGTTTTTCAGGGATGGCGCCGCCAACCCGCACTATCTGTCAAGGCTCTCGGCAATCCGCGACCTGCTCACCTCGGGCGGACGCACGCTTGCGCAAGGCGCGCTCGGCTGGATACTCGCCAAGTCGGCAATCGCCTTGCCGGTTCCCGGCTTCACGCGGCCCGAGCAGGTCGAGGACAATCTCGGTGCGCTGGAGAAAGGGCCGCTGCCGGCAACGGTGATGGCCGAGATCGACGCAGTGCTGAAAATTGCCGAGACTGCGTAGGGTGTGGTGAATCCGGAATTCGCATTGGCGATAATGCGACCAACTTCGATCTCTCTGATGTCTGCCGATATCGCATTTTTCTTAGTCAAGCTTCCGTGGCGCAATTGACCACGGACGGAGCGGCGGACACGCTCGAGTTGAAGGTCCGCCGCTCCGGTTTTCAGATCAAAGAGTGATGCTGCAACGGGAGATGGGTAGCGAGCTGCGCTTGAGCTGCGCTGCCGACCGCGTCGCTGTCGAGAGAGAGCGACCCGGTTGAGCTGTCAAAGATGATGTGGTGGGAACCATCATCCGTGGCCGTACCAGCAGGGGAAGTATGCAATGAAAGCCCGCCCGACTTAAGCTCGGTAAGAGCGGCTTGATCGAGGTGCAGCTTGTCCTGAAGCTTGCTGAAGTCGAAGGCATCGTTGCCTCCGTGGCCAGACATGATCTCGGCGGCGGCGCCGTTTTTTGCCTGGGCGCCGACACTTTCATCGGGCTGGACGGTTTGCGCGAACCCGTGGCGGATGGTTGCCGTCTTGTCGGATGGATCGTTGGTCGCGAGAAGTTCCGAGCCGGCCGAAAGAGAATGGCTCAACGAGGCCAATATGCGGTCAACGCTGCTGCCCTCGCTTACCTTGTCGCCGGCATTATCTTGGGTGGTGTCAGTCGAACTGCCATCGCTGGCGAGGAGGTGAGAAAGCGCGGTCTTGCCATGACTGCCATCGCTGGTGCTGGCACCGGAGGCGGCGGTAGCAGTCGAACTGCCGTCGCTAGCGAGGAGGTGAGAAAGCGCGGTCTTGCTATGGCTGCCATCGCCGGTGATAGCGCCAGAGGCGGCGGTATCAGTCGAACTGCCGTCGCTGGCGAGGAGGGGCGACAGCGCGGTCTTGCCATGACTGCCATCGCTGGCGGTAGTGCCGGGGGCGGCGGTAGTAGTCGAACTGCCGTCGCTGGCGAGGAGGTGCGATAGCGCGGTCTTGCCATGACTGCCATCGCTGGCGGTAGCGCCGGAGGCGGCGGTAGTGGTCGAACCGCCGTTGCCGGCGAGGAGATGCGAAAGCATGGTCTTGCCATGATTGCTATCGCCGGTGGTGGCTTCGGAAGGGGCGGTGGCAGTCGAGGTGCTGCCGCCGGTGATGGTCCCGGCCGGGGCTGTGGCGGTCGAGGTGCTGCCGCTGGAGGTGGCTTCAGAAGGGGCGGTGGCGGTCGAGGTGCCGCCGCTGGAGGTGGCTTCGGCCGGGGCTGTGGCGGTCGAGGTGCCGCCGCTGGAGGTGGCTTCAGAAGGGGCTGTGGCGGTCGAGGTGCTGCCGCTGGAGGTGGCTTCGGAAGGGGCGGTGGCGGTCGAGGTGCTGCCGCTGGAGGTGGCTTCGGAAGGGGCTGTGGCGGTCGAGGTGCCGCCGCTGGAGGTGGCTTCGGAAGGGGCTGTGGCGGTCGAGGTGCTATCGCCGGTGGTGGCCTCGGAAGGGACCGTAGAAATGGGATCGGTGGCCGCAGCTTCGGAAGGAGCAGTCCCGGCGGTGCTGAGATTGTGTTGCCGGAAAACGGCCTGCAGTTCCGGGGAGCTCTCAAGCGCGGTGTCGCCTCGCTGTGAACCCCAGGCGTACGCGTACTCGAAGGCGGGTGACGGAACCAGCTTGGCCCAGTGGTCCATCATGGTTTCCATCTGGGCGGCGGTGGGCACGACATATTTGCCACCCATGTCGGTGTTATAGTCGCCACCGCCAAACGTCTGGTAGCCTGGAATGATCTTGCTCGTCGGGATGCCCGATGCCTGAGCGGCAGCGACGAATTTGTCGATCATGTTATAGTCGACCGCGCCATCCGTGCGGACAGGATAGACATCCACGCCGTAGTAATCGATACCGGTATTGGCGGGATTGTACGTGCCCGAAAAATCCGGATTCGCCGACGTCCCCAAGCTCATCATCGTGATGTAGGTCTTGGCGTCCGGCACATTGGCGTGAATCCAGTCGGATTCTGCCTTCAGATTCGCGGCGGAGGCGTAGGTGCCCCATTGGCCGGTGGGATCCGGCTCGTCGACCAGGAAGAATCCGAACAGCTTCGGATTGCCGATGAAAGGCGTGATCTTGTCGATAAAGGACGACGTCGCTCCGTCGGTTTCGTTGAGGTAGACCAAGCCCTTCATACCGTCCGGCAGCGCATTGAGTTGGTCAACAGATGAAACGTCGGCCAGATTGAATCCGGCTTGCGCAATTTCCGTGCCCGATCCACCTGACGTGTAATGCAGAGTTGTCATCCAATATTCCTTTTTCTGTTTCGACCGTGCCTACTTACAGACGGCGTATATTAGCGCCAAATCACATACCGACACCCTCTGACAGAAATATTGAGGTTTGAAGTAGGATTGAGCGTTGGAGGGGCGCTCCCTTCGAACTCGTTTCCGCAACGGTATCGACGACCAGCCAAGGATGGTTCTATTCGGGATAAGACTCGGCTAACTTGATCCGACCGTGTGGAGCTTGGCTCGAATGGCGCGGTCGAGAAGCCGTCCGACGCAGGACGGCCGGGAAATCTGAAAACCAGACCAAAAACAAAACCCGCCTACCGGCGGGTCGTCAGTGCGAATCTGCACCGTAGCCAAATTACTAGCATAGCTGCCGGCACAAAGCAAGAACAAAATGTGACGCAATCGACGAAGCTGCCGATCTAGAGCGGCGGACTTTCATGTGAGTCCATACCCTGCGGCTGCGAAGTAATTTCTGCATTCTGTTGGAGAGAAGAGATTGCAGAT
>NZ_JAMYLR010000026.1:0-81429 GCF_040318155.1 Mesorhizobium sp. M1307
TCGACCTCAACGCAAGCAACAGATAGGGTGGGAAACTGTTCGCGATGTCCTCGCACACCTGTTCGCGATGTCTCCGGTCCAAACAGGGGGGAGATTGGATGTCACGTCGGCTTTCGCTAGTTTTCGATCTTGCAGAAGAGGCGAAGCCAATGAAGCTGCAATCTCCCCGCTTGAGGGGGAGATGGCCGGCAGGCCAGAGGGGGCGCTGTCCCGCCATCAATCGCAAATTGGGAGCAACCTTTGCCCGCGACTGAAGCCACTGCGCCTTCACCCTCTCCCGCCCTGCTCACCGTCGAGGGCGTGACCAAGCGCTTTGCCGGCGTCACGGCGCTGAACGACGTTTCGCTCGAAGTCCGCCCCGGCGAGATTCTCGGCCTGCTCGGCGAGAACGGAGCCGGCAAATCGACGCTGCTCAAGATCCTGTCCGGCGTGATGCCGCCGTCCAGCGGCCGCATCGTCTTCGATGGGGTCGAATTCAGCCCGCACAATCCGCAGGATGCCAAGCGCCACGGCATCGTAACAATCTACCAGGAACTGAGCCTGATCCCGACGCTGACCGTGGCGGAGAATATCTTCATCGGCCGCGCACCGCTCGGCCGGTTCGGGCTGGTCAGCTGGCGGAAGATGGAGGAAGATTCGCGCGCGATCATCGCTCGCGTCGGCCTCGACCTCGACCCGGCGACGCCGGTGTCGGCGCTGTCGGTGGCCGAGCAGCAGCTGGTCGAGATCGCCCGCGCGCTATCGCTGAAGAGCCGCTTGATCATCATGGACGAGCCGACCTCGGCGCTGACTGAAACCGAAGTGCAGAAGCTGATGGCGATTATGGGCCGGCTGCGCAGGGATGGCGTCGCCATCATGTTCGTCACCCACCGGCTGGAGGAGGCCTCGGCGATCTGCGACCGCATGACGGTGCTGCGCGACGGCAGGCTGGCCGGCCATCTCGACCGCGAAGGCGGGCCGATCAAACTGCCGAAGATCATCGAGAAGATGGTCGGCCGCGCCGCTTCCGAGCTCTATGCCAGGCCGACGCAGCGCGATGTCGCCGGCGACGTCCGGCTCTCGGTGCGCGGCCTGCGCACGGTGCGCGATCCGCAGGCGCCGCACGCCATCGTGCTCGAAGGCGTCGATCTCGACCTCAAGGCGGGCGAAATCCTCGGCGTCGCCGGGCTCGTCGGCTCCGGCCGCACCGAGCTCGCCCGCGCCATCTTCGGCGCCGACCGCATTGCAGCCGGCACCATCATGCTCGACGGCAAGCCGATCGCGCCCGCCTCACCCGCCGACGCCATCGAGCTCGGCATCGGGCTGGTTCCGGAAGACCGCAAGCACCAGGCAATCTTCGCCGCACTCGCCATCCTCACCAATTTCTCGATCGCTGCGCTCGACCGCTACTCCAATGTCGGCTTCATGGCCGAGCGGCGCGAGCGCGAGGCGTTGGCGAACTACAGGAAGACGCTGTCGATCCGCATGGCCTCGCCCGAGCAGGCGATCGAGGGACTGTCCGGCGGCAACCAGCAGAAGGTCATCCTTGCCCGCTGGCTGGCACGCGACCCCAAGGTGCTGATCGTCGATGAACCGACGCGCGGCGTCGATGTCGGCGCCAAGGCGGAAGTGCACCAGATCCTGGTGGAGCTCGCGGCGCGCGGCATCGCCATCATGATGATCTCGTCCGAGCTGCCCGAAGTGCTTGCGGTGTCGGACAGGATCGTCACCATGCGGCGCGGGCGCATCACCGGCGAGATGCCCGGTATCGAGGCGACCGAGGAGAAACTGATGGAACTGATGGCGCTCGACCAGAAGCAGGAAGCAACGCAATGACCAGCACGACCGAACGGAGCCAGCGCGGCGGCGTCAATATTGCGCGCCTGCTGATGAGCTTCGGCCCGCTGATGTTCCTGGCGTTGCTGATTGTCGTCTTCACCGTGCTGAAGCCGAGCTTCATCGACCCGATCAACCTGTTCAACATCATGCGCCAGATCTCGATCACCGGGCTGATCGCGCTCGGCATGACCTTCGTTATCCTTACCGCCGGCATTGACCTGTCGGTCGGCTCGCTGCTCGCCTTCTGCGGCATGGTCGCGGCGGTGGTGGCCAAGGGCGGCACCGCCAACACGCTGTCGCTGTCGACGTCGGGCACGCAAGGCTATGGCTGGTTCGCCGCCCTTCTCGCCGCCGTCGTCGTCGGCGCCGTGGCCGGCGGCGTCCAGGGCTTTGCCATCACCAGGCTGAAGGTGCCGCCCTTCGTCGTCACGCTCGGCGGCCTCACCGTGTTTCGCGGCCTGACCTTGACGATTTCCAATGGCGGCCCGATCTCCGGCTTCGACGCCTCGATGCGCTGGTTCGGTACCGGCCTGATCGGCCCGGTTCCGGTGCCGGCGATCATCTTCGCGATTGCCGCGATCCTATGCCATATCGTGCTGCGCTACACACGTTACGGCCGCGCGGTCTATGCCGTCGGCGGCAATGCCGAGGCGGCACGGCTCTCCGGCCTGCGTGTCGACCGCATCCTGATCTCGGTCTACATCATCGTCGGCTTCTTCGCCGGCCTCGCCGCCTTCGTTTTGTCGGCGCGGCTCAACTCCTCCGAAGCCGTCGCCGGCATCGGCTACGAGCTGACGGTGATCTCGGCGGTCGTCATCGGCGGCACCTCGCTGTTCGGCGGCATCGGCAGCGTCGGCGGCACGGTGGTCGGTGCAGGACTGATCGGCGTCTTGCAGAACGGGCTGCAGTTCAACAACGTCTCGTCCTACACGCAAAGCATCGTCATCGGCCTGATCCTCATCCTCGCCGTGGCCTTCGACCGCTGGCTGAAATCGCGGGTGAGGCGGTGATGGCGGAGCGAACGCTGCGGTGCCGTAAACTGCCCGGGAGGTGGCGATGCCCCAAATAAGAACCATGACCGAACAGGACGTTCCGGCGGTGTCGCGGCTGCTTGGAGGGTCCTGGCGACACACCTATTCGCCGATCCTGGGTGCCGAGACCACGGCACGGCTGTCGGATGAGAGGCATGCGCCGGAGCGGCTGGCGTCCGAGTTCGGGGATGACAACAAGATGTCCTTCGTCGCCGAGCGGGCTGACGGCTCGCTCGCCGGTTATGCGATGGCCGCGATGGACGACACAGGCGAGGTCATGCTCGAGCGGCTCCATATAGACAAGAGCGAGTACGGCACCGGCCTTGCCGCCGACCTGCTGCATGCCGTTCTTGCCGCGCATGCGGGTATTCCCAGCATCGCCCTGGAAGTGATCGAGGGCAACGACCGCGCAATCGCCTTCTATCGCAAGCACGGCTTCGAGGTCGTCGAGCGCCGGCCGGCTGCACACGGGGTGGGCGGCCATGCCTCGCTGATCATGCGCCGGCTGAGCGCGTAATCTCCCCCCTCGAGGGGGAGATGGCCGGCAGGCCAGAGGGGGTAGCCGCGCGTGAGGCGCCAACTTTCTCTTTCGTCCAACATGGCGTCGCGCCAGGACGTACCGACCCCCTCTGTCGCCTTCGGCGACATCTCCCCCTCAAGGGGGGAGATTGGCGACTTCTCCAACCGCTCAGGCCGGGGCGTTGACGCGCTGTGGGCGCGTTGCCCACTCGGCAACCGTCGCGCCAGCAAAGCTCTCGCCGGCAACCATCCCGTTCGTCTGCGGCGCAAGCAGGTCGTTGCGGCGGGCGAAGGCAACGAAGGTGGCGCGCGCCGTCTTGCCGTCGATCTCTCCTTCCATTGCCTCCCGGCAGGCCTTGGCGGCGATGTCATGCGCGGCCGTCCGGCTCGTTGCCGGCCACTCAGACAAAAGCGCATAAGCCTCAGCCGCGCTTTCTATCTTCGTCGGCGTACCGAGGCCGGTGAGGATGGTAACCGGCTTGTCGAACGAAGCACGATCCATGACACTCTCCTTTCCTGGCTCGATCGGCTCCTTTCGGAACTCAACCGCGGGCGCTTCGATCCGCCTGCAGGACGGCGTCGATCGGCGAATGCAATACGGCTTGCATGCCCGGCCGCGGCAGCAGCCGGTGCATCTTGACCAGCGCCTCGAGCCAGGCCGCCACGCCCAGCGGCGGATGTTCGCGCCCGTGGAGCCACGCCCTTGCCTTGACGAGCGAGTATCCCGCCTCCTCGGCGAAATCGGTTTCCGATCACCGCAGCAGGCGCAGGCATTCGCGCATCCGCGCCGCGATCATTTGCGCTCCTCCGTGCCGGCCCCTAGGCGTTGAGCCGACAAAAACATCAGCGTGTAGGCCGCCTTGCGGCGGTCCCAGCCGGCCGACTCGGCCATATCCAGCAAGCCGTCGACCAAAGGCGCCAGCGCCGCCCTGCAGTCGGCTTCATAGTTGAAATCGTTTTTCGGGCGGGTCGGCGCCGCGATCTTTCCAAAACTGTCCATCATATCCATGGCAACACCTGCTCAGCATTAGTCCCGGACCGGCAAGACCGTGCCCGCCCTTGGCGGACACTGTCCATCTGTCGTTTCGAAGTCGCGCTTTGGAAGCCTGGCCTTAGAAGTCCATGCCGCCACCGCCGGGCATCGGAGGCATGGGCGTTTCCTTCTTCGGCTTCTCGGCCACCATCGCCTCGGTCGTCACCAGCAGGCCGGCGACAGAAGCGGCGCCCTGCAGAGCAGTACGCACGACCTTGGCCGGGTCGATGACGCCTTGACTGTAGAGGTCGCCGAACTCGTTGGTCTGCGCGTTCCAGCCATAGCCGAAATCGGCCGTCTCGCGCAGTTTGCCGACGATGATCGAGCCTTCCGCACCGGCGTTCTCGGCGATCTGGCGCACCGGCGCTTCGATGGCGCGACGCACGATCTCGATGCCGGTCTTCTGGTCGGGATTGTCGACGGCGACGTTGTCGAGCGCCTTCGCCGCCCTGAGCAGCGCTACGCCGCCGCCGGGCAGGATACCCTCCTCGACCGCCGCGCGTGTGGCGTGCATGGCATCGTCGACGCGATCCTTGCGCTCCTTGACCTCGACCTCGGTCAAGCCGCCGACGCGGATGACGGCGACACCGCCAGCGAGCTTGGCCAGCCGCTCCTGCAGCTTCTCGCGGTCGTAGTCGGAGGTGGTTTCCTCGATCTGGGCCTTGATCTGGCTGATGCGCGCCTGGATTTCATCCTTGCGGCCGGCACCGTCGACGATGGTGGTGTTCTCCTTCTCGATCAGCACCTTCTTGGCGCGGCCGAGCATCTCCAGCGTGACGTTCTCGAGCTTGATGCCGAGGTCTTCCGAGATCGCCGTGCCGCCGGTCAGGATGGCGATGTCTTCGAGCATGGCCTTGCGGCGGTCACCAAAGCCCGGCGCCTTGACGGCTGCAACCTTCAGGCCGCCGCGCAGCTTGTTGACGACAAGCGTCGCCAGCGCCTCGCCTTCGACGTCCTCGGCGATGATCAGTAGCGGCTTGCCGGATTGCACGGCGGCTTCGAGCACGGGAAGCATGGCCTGCAGGTTGGACAGCTTCTTCTCGTGGATCAGCACATAGGGTTCTTCGAGCTCGACGCGCATCTTATCCTGGTTGGTGATGAAATATGGCGAGAGATAGCCGCGGTCGAACTGCATGCCTTCGACCACTTCCAACTCGGTCTCGGCGGTCTTGGCTTCCTCGACAGTGATGACGCCCTCATTGCCGACCTTTTCCATCGCCTCTGCGAGGAAGCGGCCGATCTCGGCATCGCCATTGGCAGAGATGGCGCCGACCTGAGCGATTTCGTCGTTCCTGGTCACCTTGCGGGCATTGGCCTTCAGTTCGGCGATGATTGCTTCGACCGCCTTGTCGATGCCGCGCTTCAGGTCCATCGGGTTCATGCCGGCAGCAACCGCCTTGGCGCCTTCCTGGACGATCGACTGCGCCAGAATCGTCGCGGTCGTGGTGCCGTCGCCGGCGGTATCGCTGGTCTTCGAGGCGACCTCGTGCACCATCTGCGCGCCCATGTTCTCGAACTTGTCCTCAAGCTCGATCTCTTTCGCCACCGTCACGCCGTCCTTGGTGATGCGCGGCGCGCCGAACGATTTGTCCAAGACAACGTTGCGGCCCTTGGGACCGAGCGTCACCTTCACCGCATTGGCGAGGATGTCGACGCCGCGCAACATCTTCTCGCGGGCTTCGGTATGAAATTTCACATCTTTGGCAGCCATTGGAACACTCCTTCGATAGGCAGCTTTTCGTCGACTGGAATGCTTGTTCAGGCCCCGCTCAGGCAGCCTTCTTCATTTCGCCCGTGGCTTCGATCACGCCCAGCACGTCGCTCTCTTTCATGATGAGCAGATCCTCGCCATTGAGTTTGATCTCGGTGCCGGACCATTTGCCGAACAAAATGCGGTCGCCGACCTTGACGTCGAGCGGCCGCAACTGGCCGCTGTCGTCGCGCGCGCCGGGGCCGGCGGCGATGACCTCGCCCTCCTGCGGCTTCTCCTTGGCGGTATCGGGGATGATGATGCCGCCCGCTGTCTTTTCGTCGACCTCGATGCGGCGGACCAGGATGCGGTCATGCAATGGACGAAACGCCATGTCGTTCTCCTCTCGCGACAAACAGATTTTCGAACATCCTCCTGACCGGACCGGCAATATCGGCCCGGCACGGGGTCGCGACCCCTTCATTCAGGCATCGCGCGCATACGAACTAGTCGCGCTTTTTTCAGCTTTCAAGAGGATCACGCAAAAATTTTAGCACTCGACACCTGAGAGTGCCAATACGCTGTAATTGTTCGCACATTCGCCGTTTCCGGCGCGATGACCCGGCCGGATTTCCAAATCTGCCCGTCTCCTGAGCCGCGTGCGGCGGCTGGAACCTATGTGGAAGGCGAGGCGTTTTGCAGACGGAGGTTCATTGGGAAAGGAAGGATTGCATGATCAGCAGGGACTTTCAGCTCCAGATGCAAGGGTTTGGCCTCACCACGGCGGAGATCCACTACCGCCTGCCCGATCATCGAAGCCTTCTGCAGCTCTACATCTGGCAGGAATACGATATTGCCCCCGATTTCCCGACGCTGAAGCATTTCCTCGATTTCTGGGAGCGCGAGATCGAAGGCCCGCTGCATTCGGTGCGCGTGGCTCATCATCACCTGATCCAGCCCTCCGAATGGCGGGCCGTAAACGGCATTATCACCGTCCACTGAGGAGCAAGCCGATCTGCCGCTAGACAGCGGACAAAGTCTCCGAAGCGGGGGAAAGGCAGCTGCCTCTCCCACTTGTTTTGGATCTCACAATATCGGAGGGGGTCCGGACTAGCCGGCGCGGTCGACAGGCTTGCGGGCCGATGCGAGCAATCCGCCCTTGCGCGCCGCCCGGACGAAGGCCTTGCGCGCATCACGCGCGGTACGCCAACCGTCGAGCGCGTCGCGGCAGGTCCGATAGGCGGCGCGCCAACTCCGGCCGCGTGCACGGTCCGGCCACTGCTGGCGCATGCATTCGATGGCTTCCCAACTGCTGGCGACCTTGCGCTCGCTGGATTGGAATTTCAACGTGATCGGCTCGGCAAAGCGGACGTCGTCCATCACCTCCTCCTTGTTTTCTGATCGTCTTCTTGTTTGAGCAAGCAACGTTATGCTGGCGGCACCGGCGGCCGGCCGGCGCCGCTGAAGGACATGGTTCGTCTCTCTGCGCGGTTCAAGAGCATCGCGGCGACAGCCGGTTATTCCTCCTCGTCCGGCCCTTGCAGCAGTTCGATCAGCGTCGCTACTCTTGCCGTCGGCAGCGGTCGGCCCTCGTTCACCAACGCCTCGTCGGCGGCGATCCACGCCAGGGCCTCGCGCAATTCCTGGACCGTCCCGTCCGTCGCCGCAATGTCGGCGATCACGGCTTCGTCGACCGGGCCCAGCACAGAAATGATCTCGTCGCGTGTCATGGTCAGCTCCATCTGCGAGTGCCGGGAACGGGCCCGGCAACACAAGAAATCTGGGTCTTGACCTGCTGCAGACAATAACCGGCCGGGGAAGTCAGCGTTGGCAATTGAAACCAACAGGCAATCTCCTGCCGGACATCTCCCCACTTGTGGCGAGATTGGCAGCCTCGCCGAACCGACCGAAAACCGGCCCGAAAAACCGGCAACGCGAGAGCCACCGGGTCTTGACTTGCGGCGGACAATAACCAAATCGAAGGCACCGGTCGCCGAAATGGGGCCGGCGGAACCAGGGAGCGCCAGCTCTTTGGCGTCCCTCGTATCTATGTTGCTCGATGGAGGATGTAGCTATGAGAACCGCATTCGACTTTTCCCCGCTCTATCGGTCGAGCATCGGCTTCGACCGCGTCTTCAACCTGCTGGAAAATGCGCCGCAGGCCTTCGACACCTGGCCGCCCTATGACATCGCGCGCAGCGGCGAGAACAACTACCGCGTCACTATCGCCGTAGCCGGGTTTTCCGAGGACGACCTCGAAATCACCCATGAACCCAACCTCCTGATTGTCTCCGGCCAGCACAAGGAGCCGGACAACGCAGAGTATCTGCATCATGGCCTCGCAACACGGCCCTTTACCCGCCGTTTCGAGCTTGCCGATCACGTCAAGGTCGCAGGCGCCTCGCTCGACAACGGCCTGCTCAGCATCGATCTGGTACGTGAGGTGCCCGAGGAGATGAAGCCTCGGCGCATCGCCATCGCGACCGATGTCGCCTCGCCGAAGACCGGGCCGAAGGTCGCGCAGGGCGAAGCAAACAAGCAGGCTGCCTGAATGCACCAGTCGAGAAAGGAGACTATGCAATGGCTATTCGTGATCTCATTCCCTGGGGCCGGGAGAACAATCAGACCCCCAGCCTGTTCCGTGACGCCGATCGCGATCCCTTCCTGACGCTGCATCGCGAAATGAACCGCCTGTTCGACGAGGCGTTCCGCGGCTTCGACACGAGGCTGCCGTCGCTCGGTGGCTTCTCCGCTGCCCGCGTCAGCTGGCCCAGTATCGACATCGCCGATGGCGAAAAGGAGATCCGCGTCACCGCCGAGATCCCCGGCATGGACGCGAAGGACGTCGAGCTGCTGCTCGATGACGGCGTGCTGACGCTGCGCGGCGAGAAGCGCGAAGAGACCGAGGACAAGGACAGGCAGTTCTCCGAACGCTTCTATGGCCGTTTCGAGCGGCGTATCCCGCTCGGCTACGAAGTCGACGAAGACAAGGTGAACGCCGCGTTCCGGAACGGTGTGCTCAGCGTGACGCTGCCCAAGACGGAGCGCGCCCAGGCAAAGGCCAAGCGTATCGCCATCACCGGCGGCGACGGCAAGTCCTGACGGCTCGTAGGACGACGCCCCTTCTGCCTACCGGTTCCGGCGGGCAGAAGCGGGCAAATGTCGATGACCCGTTCTCCCGACGCTCCGGTTCCGCCTGACCAGGCGCAGCAGGCCCTGCAGTGCCTGACGACCGAGCATTTCGTGCTGCAAAACGCTCGCGCCGCGACCATTCAGGAAGCGAATCAGCGAGCCGATCTGTTCCTGACCTCGGTCTCGAGCGCAACGATTGCCTTGTCCTTCGTCGCGCAGGTCACGGAGATGGGCAGGCCGTTCGTGTTGTTCAGCCTGATCTTGCTGCCTTGCCTTTTCTTCATCGGCCTGGTCACCTTCGTTCGCGCTGTACAGGTTGCCATCGAGGACATGGTGCATGCCCGCGGCATGGCCCGGATCCGCCACTATTTCGTCGAGCTGGCGCCCGTTCTGCAAAAATACCTTGTCAATTCCACGCATGACGACCCCTCGGCGGTGCTGGTCGACAAGGGCCTCAGACCCTCGCCGCTGCAATATTTCATGACCACCGCGGGGATGGTGGGCACGATCAATGGCGCCATCGCCGGCGTCTTCACCGGCATCGTTGTTAAGTCCGCTTTCGGCGGAGGCATGTCGCCCGGCGTGATTTGCGGGCTGGCGGTCTTCGCGACATGCATTCTCATCCTGCGGCGTTACCATAGTCGCGCCTGGGCGGCGGCCGAAGAAAGCTTGCCCGCCCTGTTCCCGGGCGACACGGTCAAAGCGAGGACATAGCCGTCCGGCAAGTTTGCGGAAAGTGATGGGCGCCGCCCTTGCGCCTTGCGCGCCAATTGACCATCCTCGCCAACATCATTTGCACCGCGGCCGGGGGGTTCGCACATGCCGACGCTTTATGCGCTGAAACCGGCCTTCCAGGCCAGGCTGCGGCCGCTTGCCGACGGCCTGGCCAGAGCCGGCGTCACCGCCAACCAGATCACGTTGCTTGCCGCTGCCCTCTCGCTCGCCACCGGCCTTGCGGTGGCAGCCCTTGCCGGCCACCGCGCGGTCTTTCTGCTGATGCCGCTCGTGCTGTTTACGCGAATGGCGCTGAACGCCATCGACGGCATGCTCGCAAGGGAACATGGCCAGGCCTCGAAGCTCGGCATGTATCTCAACGAGCTCTGCGATGTTGTCTCCGATCTCGCTTTGATCCTGGCCTTTGCCGTCATTTTTCCTGTCTGGGGCGTCGTCGCATTCGCTATGGCGGCTATGATCGCGGAATTCGCCGGCGTGCTTGGCATCGCCGCCGGAACCGGGCGCAACTATACCGGCCCGTCCGGCAAAAGCGACCGGGCGCTGGCGCTCGGCATCCTCGCCGTGCTTATCGCGTCCGGCCTGTGGGTCCCGGCGCTCACGCCGCTCGTGTTTCCGGCCATGGCTACACTCTCGCTGGCGACCGCCATCAACCGGATACGCAGCGGCCTTAACGGGAGCGGCAGCTGAATTCCGGTCTCGCCAGGGAGAACAACATGCTTCACCAACAGACGGTTGCCGCAGTGGCTTCAGCCAATATCGAGCGGGTTGCGCAGGAGCGCAGCTTCAAGAGCCATGACGGCACCGAGATCTTCTATCGCTATTGGCCGGCGCTGTCGGAAAACCGCAAGGGCGCCATCCTGCTGTTCCATCGCGGCCACGAGCATGGCGGCCGCATGGCGCATCTGGTCGACGAGCTCCAGATGCCCGACCACGCCTTCTATGCGTGGGACGCGCGCGGCAATGGCCGCTCCGCCGGCGAACGCGGCTATGCGCCGTCGTTTGCCGCGCTGGTGCGCGACATCGATTGTTTTGTGCGCGAGATCGGCAGCGACGGCTTTGCCCGGCGCGACATCGCGCTGATCGCGCAATCCTTCGGCGCCGTGCTTGCCGCCGCCTGGGTGCATGACTATGCGCCCGACATTCGCGCCCTGGTGCTGGCCTCGCCGGCCTTCTCGGTCAAGCTCTACGTGCCCTTCGCCAAGCAAGGCATTGCGTTGTGGCAGAAGCTGAAGGGCCGCTTCTTCGTCAATTCCTACGTCAAGGCGAAATTCCTGACGCATGACCCCGAGCGCATCGCCTCCTTCGACGCCGACCCGCTGATCACCCGGCCGATCGCCTCCAACATCCTGGTCGAGCTCTACGACCATGCCGCGCGCATCGTCGCCGACGCCCGCGCCATCACCGTGCCGACACAGCTTCTGATCTCCGGCAGCGACTGGGTGGTGCGGCATGGACCGCAGCACGAATTCTTCGTCAATCTGGCGAGCCCGGCCAAGGAGCGGCACGTGCTGCCCGGCTTCTCCCACGACACGCTGGGCGAGCGCGACCGCCACAAGGCACTCGACCTGATCAGGCCTTTCCTCGAAAAGCAGTTCGCGGCGCCGGAAGAGCCGGTCGACCTGACCTGGGCCGACCGTGCCGGCTACACGCGCGACGAGGCCGACCGGCTGGCCTCGCCGCTGCCGCTGCTGTCTCCCAGGGGGCTCTACTGGACAATCAGTCGCGCTTCGATCCGCATGGGCGCCTGGCTGTCGTCCGGCATGAAGACGGGGATTGCCACCGGCTTCGATTCCGGCTCGACGCTCGACTATGTCTATGAGAACGAGGCGCGCGGCATCAGCCCCATCGGCCGCATGATCGACCGCACCTTTCTCGATGCCATCGGCTGGCGCGGCATCCGCCAGCGCAAGCTGCATCTGGAAGAGCTGATCGGCAGCGCCGCCGCCTCGCTCAAGGCCGCCGGCCGGCCGGTCCATATCGTCGATATCGCCGCCGGCCATGGCCGCTATGTGCTCGATGCCGTGCGGAAAGGCGCCGCGCCGCCGGCAAGCGTGCGGCTGCAGGATTTCTCCGAGCTGAACGTCTCGCTCGGCCGCAAGCTGATCGCCGAGCGCAAGCTGCCGGCGACCGTCTCGTTCCATCAAGGTGACGCCTTCGACGCCACGATGCTGGCCGGGCTCGACCCGGCGCCGGATCTCGCCATCGTCTCGGGGCTCTACGAATTGTTTTCCGACAATGCCATGATCGCCCGCTCGCTCGGTGGACTGGCCAGCGCCATGCAGCCCGGAAGCCTGCTCGTCTACACCAACCAGCCTTGGCATCCGCAGCTCGAGATGATCGCGCGCAGCCTGACCTCGCACCGCGGCGGCCAGGCCTGGGTGATGCGCCGCCGCACGCAGGCCGAGATGGACCAACTGGTGGCGGCCGCCGGTTTCGAGAAACTCGACCAGCGCATCGACCAGTGGGGCATCTTCACCGTTTCGGTCGCGCGGCGCGTCTGAGCATGGACTTGCCTGCTTCTGCCGTTCCTCGCGATGCCCCTGCCCTGCCGGCCTTGCCGCACGAGCCGTATCCCGGAATAGTCCTGCGCGCCGCGCTGTGGCTGCCATTTCTGGCGCCGTTCTTCTACGCCACCTACGGCTTCGCCAATTGGCTGGCGTCGCGGCGCGACGATATCGGCAGCATCGTGTTCGGCTGGGAGCATGGCATCCCGTTCCTTGCCTGGACGATCGTGCCCTACTGGTCGATCAACCTGTTCTATGGCTTGTCGTTGCTGTTGAACAATTCGAAGAGCGGCGTCGACCGCCTTGCCGGCCGCTATCTGACGGCGCAGATCGTCGCCGTCGCCTGCTTCATCCTGTTCCCGCTGACTGCGACGTTCGTGCGCCCGCAGACGAGCGGCCTGCCCGGCTTCATGTTCGCCGTGCTCGGCGGCTTCGACAAACCCTTCAACCAGGCGCCGTCGCTGCACATCGCGCTGCTGGTCATCATCTGGGACCATTGGCGTCACAGATTGACCGGCATCGCCGGCGTCGCCTGGCATGTCTGGTGTTTCCTGATCGGCGCCTCGGTGCTGACGACGTGGCAGCACCATTTCATCGACATTCCGACCGGCGCGCTGCTCGGCCTTTTCGCGCTGTGGCTGTTTCCGCGCGACGGCGCCTTGCCGTTCGCCGGCTTCCGCCTGACCGCGGACCCGAAAGCGCGGCTTCTGGCGCTGTTCTATGCGCTTGGCGCAGCCTTTGCGCTGGCCGGCGCTGCTGCCGGCGCATTGGTCTCGGCGCTGTGGCTCATCCTGTTGTGGCCGGCACTGGCGCTGGCCATAGTCGCTTTCGCCTATGCCGGCGCCGGCGCCAAGGTGTTCCAGAAAACAGCCGATGGCCGCGTGTCGCTGGCCAGCCGTCTTCTGCTGTGGCCCTACCGGGTTGCCGCCAAGGTCAATGTGTGGGCATGGACGCGAAAGCTTCCGGCGCAGATCGTCATTGCCGACGGTGTTTGCCTTGGCCGTTTTCCGACCGCCGCCGAGGCCGACGCCTTCGGCACGGTGATCGACCTTGCCGGCGAATTGGAAAGGCCGCGTCGCGCCTCGATCCACTGGTTGAGCCTGCCCATGGTCGACCTTTTGCCGCCGTCTCGCGAGGCGCGTGCGCAAGCGGTGGCGGCGATCGAGACGGCGCAGAGCCAGGGCACGGTGCTGGTCTGCTGTGCGCTCGGCTTCCAACGCAGCGCCGCCGTCGTCGCCGAATGGCTGGTCGCCAGCGGCCGGGCCGCCACGCCGGATCAGGCGCGAGGCCAGCTCGCCGCCGCGGGCCGGCCTGTGCATCTTGGCATGGACGCGGCGACATGACCGCCTTTCGAGACAAGGCCGAGACGTTCGCCGCCGGGCTGATTGTGCAGGTGGCATGGCCGCTGCTGTTGATTGCTGCTGCCTCGCTGGCGGCGCCGGTCATCGGCCTGGCGGCTGCGCCGCAAACATCGTCGCTGTCCGCGGCGGCCTGGCTGATCGCCGCCGCGGGTGCCATAGCCACAATTATTCTCTCGGCCCTGCTTTTGTTCGACGCGCTGCTGTTCCGGCTGATGGCCAACCACGCCAGCGAAGCAGGCGGCGGTGCGGCGATCGACGACGTGCTGGCGCGCATGCGGCTGAAACCCACGGCCGCCGGCGGCCGCTCGCTCGACCAGCGGATGGCCGGCACGCGCCGTCTGCTCGCCAAGCAGCGCATCGCCTTCAGCCTGTTCGCGGCGGCCTCGGTCGTCGCGGCATTCTTTTGAACCCGTCCATGACAAAGCTTCGCGTCAGCACCTATACCCTGCTGCAGACGGTGACCTCGGTCGGCCTGTCAGCACTGGCCTGGGTAGTCACCGGAGTGCGGCCGATCTGGAACGGCAGCCAGCCATCGGACCGGCAGCGCATCTACTTCGCCAACCATGCCAGCCACGGCGATTTCATCCTGCTGTCGGCCTGCCTCAGCGAGAAGGAGCGCGCCCGTACCCATGCGGTGGCGGCCGCCGATTATTGGAGCAAGACGCGGCTGCGCCGTTTCATTGCCGAGGACATGCTGTCTTCCGTGCTGATCCACCGGCAGTGGACGGATGAAACGCAGCACCCGATCTCGATCATGCTGTCGGTGCTCGACCAGGGCCATTCGCTGATCCTGTTTCCCGAAGGCACGCGCAACATGACCGACGAACCGCTGCTGCCGTTCCGTTCCGGCCTCTACAATCTGTCGATGGCGCGGCCCGATGTCGAACTCATCCCGTGCTGGATCGAGAACATGTCGCGGGTGCTGCCCAAGGGGCAATTCGTGCCGGTGCCGCTGCTTTGCCGTGTCGTCTTCGGCGCACCGATCGCCATTCAACCGCGTGAGGAACGCCGCGCCTTTCTCGACCGCGCCCGCGAAACGCTGCTGGCGCTCAACCCCCGGCCGCAGCGAGACGATTGAGGACCAAGGCAAAATGCTGCCGATGATGCACGAAACCCTCATTCTGATTGTCGGCCTGCTGGCGGTGCTGATCAGTGCCAGCGTCGTCGCCGGCGTCTTGTCATGGCGCGCGCCAAAGCCGTTGTCGCCGACGCTGGTCAACCTCACCCAGCGCATCAATGCCTGGTGGGTGATGGTGGTGGCGATCACCGTCGCCTTTTTCTTCGGCCGCCCCGGCATGACCATCCTGTTCGCGCTGATTTCGTTCGCCGCGTTGCGCGAATTCGTGACGCTGACGCACAGCCGCCGCAGCGACCACTGGGTGCTGCTCGGCATGTTCGGCATCGTCATCCCGTTCCAGTACTGGTTGGTGTGGACCGCCTGGTACGGCCTGTTCACCATCTTCATCCCGGTCTACTGCTTCCTGCTGATGCCGGCGATCACCGCGCTGCACGGCGACACCGAACGCTTTCTCGAGCGCGTCTCGGCGCAGCAATGGGCGGTGATGATTTCGGTCTACTGCGTCAGCCACGTGCCGGCGCTGCTGACGCTCGAGGTGCCAGGCTTCGAAGGCCGCAACCTGTTGCTGATCGCTTTCCTGATCATCACCGTGCAAGGCAGCGACGTGCTGCAATATATTTTCGGCAAGCTGTTCGGCCGGCATCTCCTGGCGCCGATGGTCTCGCCGTCGAAGACCTGGGAGGGGCTGGTCGGCGGGCTGGCGGCATCGAGCCTGCTCGGCGCGCTGCTGTCGTTCCTGACGCCGTTCTCGCCGCTGCAGGCAGCCGGCGTCGCCTTCATCGCCTGCCTGATGGGCTTCCTTGGCGGGCTGGTCGCCTCCGCCATCAAGCGCGATCAAGGCGTCAAGGACTGGGGCCATCTGATCGAAGGCCATGGCGGCATGATGGACCGTGCCGACAGCCTGGTCTTCGCCGCCCCGGTCTTCTTCCATACGGTGCGCTATTTCTGGACTGTATGAAGGTTGGCGCCGTTTGCCGCAGCGGACGGTTCAGCGCGACCTTGCGAAGATAACCTGATCCGTTTCGTTATTACCGCTTTCGCGAAAGCGGTAATAACCCGACCTGCCGCGGTCTTCGCCGCGCTCATTTTGCCGCGGCGAGCGGCTCTTTCTTGCGCGCCGGCGTCAGGCGGCGCATGCGGCGTTTGGCGGTGGTCTTCAGCGCCACCGGCGGAGCGCTGGACAACGCACCGAGCACCGCGCGTACCATGCCATGTGCGACGAAATCGCCGTTGATCTCGTTGGCCAATCTGGCATCTGCCTCCTGGTTGTCGCTGTCGGCTTCCGACCACAACACGATGCCCACTCGCAACCTTGGTTTGGCGCGTTTCAGCCGACGGACCAGGAACCGCCCGTGCTTGACGGAATCCCGGTTCAAAAATCCGACGACGATAGTATCGACGGCGTCGAGCTCAAGGCGGCGAATGCTCCCCGGTTCCATCTCGGCGAAGCTCGCTCTCAACACCGTAGCGCCCTGGACTTCGAGCACCTGCGCCAGCATGGCGGCCGCCGCGTCGTCGAGTTCGCCGCGCCCTCCGGCGCACAGCACCGACATGCCCGTGCCATCCGGCAGTTCGGTGTACTCCTCGCCCTGAACCTCCCCCTGAACGTGCTTGTCCTCGCGTGAGCCGTTGTCCTCGGCCGCGGCCGTGTCGTCCGCTTCCGCCTCCTCCTGCGCGCTGTCGTCGAGGTTCGCCACCATCGTCAGCGCGCTGCCCGCGACCTGCTGTCTTTGTTCATCGCTCAGCACACCACGCACCCGGTCCTGCTCGCCGAGCAGAAGTGCGGGAATCGCGACCTTGTCGTAGAACTCGACCAGATATTCTTCGTCCAGCATCTCCTCGGCATGGTCCGTCGCTTCCTCGGGATCGCCGGCCAACAGCCGCTGGTAAAGCCGGGCGTGCGGTTCGAGCACGGGTTCGTTGCCGAACAGAACGTCGAGGAATTCGAACTGCGGCACATGACGGCCGAGCACGACGAGGCAGACGGTGAGCGGCGTCGACAGAACCAGGCCCAATGGCCCCCAGAGCCAGGTCCAGAATATCGCCGCAACGATGATGGCCAATGGCGACAGCCCGGTGCGCGAGCCGTAGAGCCAGGGTTCGATCACGTTGCCGGTGATCAGTTCGACCACGACGAAAAGCCCTGCGGTCCATAGCACGAGCGACCAGCCGGGCGCTACGGCAAGCGCCAGGAACAGAGGCAACAACGTCGCAATGACCGGGCCGATATAGGGAACGAAGCGCAGCGCCAGCGCCAGCAAGCCCCACAGCAATGGATTGGGTATGCCCAGCAGCCAAAGTCCGATGGCAATCGGGACGGCATAGACGATGTTCACGACCAGTTGCATGAGCAGATAGCGGCCGACGCGCTTGCCGGCATCCTGCAGCGCCTCGGTGGTTCGGTGCAGATCGCCGTAGCCGACGAGGCGTATGAAACGATCGCGCAGGTCCTCCCGCTCGAGCAGCATGAATATGACGACCACGACGATCAGTCCGGCCGATGCCAGCGGGCTCAGCAGCGGGCCGATCAGATTCTGGAGAACCTCGAGCGGTCGTTCGCGCGCGACGATTTCGACCGGGATCGGTTCCCGCGGAGGCTGATCGGCGGCGGGTTGTGCGGGCTCGGGTCTGTCGAGCTCCTGGCCGACGCGTTCGATCACCCGGCTCAATCTGGAAACGATGCCGCCGCCGACGCCGGTTTCCTTGAGCGACCGGACCTTGGTCAGGATATTCGCCTGGTAAAGCGGAATGTTCTGCGCCAGTTCACTGACCTGCGTGGCGACGATGAAGGAGAACAGAGCCAGCACCGTGAATGCGCCGAGCACACTGGCGATCACGGCAGGAAGACGCGGAATGCCGGCTCGCTTGAGTGCCGACACCATGGGCACGAGCGCAAAGGTAAGCAGCAGCGCGATTGCGATCGGCAGAAAGACCTCGCGCCCGAAATAGAGCGCCGCGACGGCCGTCACGACCGACGCTACGCTGGGCAACGATGTGCGCGGAAGCGCCCTGGCCGCGGAAACAATGCCCGCCCGCCGGGGCTCCGACAGGTGCGCGTCGTTTCGACGATTTGCCGCCACTTGATACCTCCGCCCCGCCGTCGCCATGATCGGGCATATTGAGCCGGCGTGCAACTTCGCAGCGTCTCACCCAGCTGGACGCCGATTGCCCTGGTCGGCAGCGCCGCAAATTCAGTCATGGTAGAATTTTTTGCATTAATGACGTCACGGGCAATCCTGTTCCATGTCTGCGCCAGAACGTGGAACTTTTGGATCAAAACACCGTTCCTTCGTAGATCGCTGATGGACAACCTCAAAGCAGCAGCTCAGGAGGAATGATCATGAACATCAAGACGCTTTGCATGGGCGCGATGGCGCTTTCGATGATGACCGGCGCAGCGCTTGCCGCCGGTGCCACTGGCACTTCGGCGCTCGACGATCCGCAGAAAATGAACCCCTTCTTCACCGACGCCGGCATGAAGACCATGAAGTCGGAAGCCGAATTCAAGGCGGCATGGATGGCCATGTCCACGAGCGACCGGGCCATGATGTTGAAGGAATGCAGCGACGCAGGCATTGCCACGATGCATGCCGACTTCTGCAAGATGGCCAACCAGCTCGGTGGCGCCAGCAAGTGATCGTTGCCAATTGAAATAACGCACCAAGCGAAAGGGCGGGCAGGTCTGTCACTGTGCGACCTTCCTGTCCGCACGGGCGGGCGCTCATCTATTTGAACTCGTGCCGGAATATCCGCGTAAAAGGCCACGACTTCGATTGCCGTGGCGCCATTGGCATGGCTTGGCCGGAGCGCATGTCGCGAAGCGGCAATGCCACTACCGCCCAGGGGGTCCCAGTCTGCTCACAATCCGGGTTTTCCGGTCGGCCGTCCGCCTGGCATTAGCGGCCGGCACGCTTGATTACCGGCACGCTGCCCCCGGCACGCTTGACCTCGCTGCCAACCGTGGGATAGGCCGGGTAATGAGCCAACCACCTCCGCATCGGAGTCCCACGAAAGACCTGCCATGACCGACGCGATCATAAGAGACAGCAATGGCACGGCGCTGCACGAGGGCGACTCCGTGACCCTGATCAAGGATCTCAAGGTCAAAGGCACGTCGGAGACGATCAAGCGCGGCACGCTGGTGAAGAATATTCGCCTCACCGGCAATCCCGGCGAGATCGAATGCAGCACCAGGCAGGTGAAGGGCCTGGTGCTGAAGACCGAGTTTTTGAAAAAGGCGTGATCGCCTCGGCATCCTTCGCTTCGCTTCCATATCAGTCGCTCTCGAATCGCTCATGTGAGTGAATCGCCCACGCGAGGAACTTGAGGAGCCGCGCCCTCCCCCTATGTTGCACTGCGTTAGATTTGTTGCATTGCAATATCGTCGCATCGGGTCGAGCCTCTGCGAGGTGGGCATTCCTTGCATGAGGTGATTGTGTCGGCATCATTTCGGCCTGACATCGAAGGGCTGCGCGCGCTGGCGGTGGCGGGTGTTATCGCCTTCCATTTTGGTCTGTCCGGCCTGCCCGGCGGCTTTGCCGGCGTCGACATCTTCTTCGTCATCTCCGGCTATCTGATCACCCGTCACCTGGTTACGGAAATCACCGAGACCGGGCGGCTGAACCTCTGGCGCTTCTACGCCCGGCGCGCCCGGCGCCTGTTGCCGGCGGCACTGTTCGTCATCCTCGCCACGCTGTTTGCTGGTTATTTCATCCTGTCGCCGGAGGAACAGGCGCTTTATTCGAAAGGCGCCATGTTCGCCTCCGCCTACATGATCAACCTTTGGCTGATCCGCTGGTCGTTCGACTATTTCGCCGCCGACGCCACCAACAACCCGTTCATCCACTTCTGGTCGCTCTCGGTCGAGGAACAGTTCTATTTGGCATGGCCGGCGCTGCTTCTTGCCGCCGCTTGGCTGCGTCCCGGCAAGCGCGCCGCTATAATCGTCATCGGCGTCGCCGGCGCGGCCTCCTTCGCCGCCTGCGCCTGGCTGACGGACGTGTCGCAGCCCTGGGCCTTCTATTTCTCGCCGCTCAGGGCCTGGGAATTCGCCGCCGGCGGCCTCGCGACCATGGCGCCGGCAAAGATCTGGCGCGACCGGCCGCTGCTGGCCACGCTCCAGGCAGGCCTCGGTCTGGCGCTGATCGCCTGGGCCTATCTGATGCTGGACGAAGACTCGCCGTTTCCCGGGGTGAATGCGCTGGCGCCTGTTGCCGGCACCGTGCTGCTGCTGCTGCTCAGCGGCAGCGGCGGCCGCAATCTGCCGAGCGCCGTGCTGGCGCTGCCGCCCATGCAATGGTTGGGCCGGCTGTCCTATTCGCTCTATCTCTGGCACTGGCCGGTCATCGTCTATGCGGCGATGGTGGTTCCCAGCCTGTCCATCCTGGACCGCCTTGCCTGCGCGGCGCTGACGCTGCTTCTGTCGATGTTCACCTATCATTTCATCGAGAACCCGATCCGCCGCAACGGCTGGCTGATGGCCGGAGCAGCGCGGGCGCTGGTGCCCGCCGTCGCGCTGACCGGCGCCGGCGTGGTCGCGGCCTATGGCAATGCGCGCTTTGCCGAGCACAATCTCAGCCCCGAACAGCACGTCATCGCCGACAGCGCCGCGCAGCTCTCCACCGTGCGCGCGAGCAATGGCGGCTGCGTGCTCGATTTCGAGACCGTCAAGCCAAAACCCTGCATGTTCGGCCGCAAGGATGCCCAGCGCTCGGTCGTGCTGTTCGGCGACTCGCATGCCGACCATTGGTCGACGCCGCTGATCAAGGCGGCCGAGAAGAACGATTTTCGTGTCGTCACCTTTCTCAAATCCTCCTGCCGGGCTTCGCGGGTCACGACCTGGAACTGGCGGCTGAAGCGCGACTATACCGAATGCGACCAGTGGCGCGAGCAGTCGGTCAAGGACATCATCGCGCTCCATCCGCAACTGGTGGTGATCTCGGAATTCTCGATCGGCAATGTGATGAAGGAATCGCCCGAGGAGTTGAAGCACGCCGATTGGCAAGCGCAGTGGCGGACGGGCCTCACCTGGACGCTTCAAGCCTTCAGCCAGGCCGGCATCAAGGTCGCGGTCATCAGGGACGTTCCCTACAATGCAAGCTACGCCGACAAATGCGTGGCGCGGGCGCTGTGGCGGGGCCAGACGCCCGCGACATGCGACACGCCGCGGATCATGGCGGCAAACGACGACATCGCCACCATCGAGCGCGATATCGTGCGCTCGACACCGAACGCTGCTTACATCGACATGACCGACCGCTTTTGCGACCAGACCACCTGCCATGTCTTCATCGACGGCAAACTAGCCTTCCGCGACCGCCACCACTTGGCGACGCCCTTCGCCGAAACGCTGGAACCGGCAGTGGAGCGGGCGCTGTTTTCGGATGTGATGGCGGCGGCTGTAAAGTAACGGCTCCGGATCTTATCGGATCACGACCCAGCCCCTCGGCAGGCAACCATGCGGGGTCAGCTAAGGATGAGACCAGCCAGTAAAACGGTGAGGATAAGCGATAGCGGAACTGCAAGAAGGCAGCACAGCTCGAAAGTATTGGCTGGCCAAGAAGTCATTGGGCGCTTTTCCATGTTGGCCTCCTCCCTCAACGGCCAGACCGAGACGGCAGTTCCGCTTAGATAGTGCTCATCCCCACCACTCATCATGCAATTGGCGCAACTCGTTCCGCTTCCTGGTCATCCATCGTGCACGCGCCAGATGTGTCGCCCACGCCCGGAAAGCCCTCTCCGGCTCCTGCTCCGGATCAATGTGCAGAACGATGCGGGCGACCTCACGCCAGTCGGTTCCTTCCGCCGAAGCGTCGAGCAGCCGGATATAAGTAAGCATGCGATCTTCGTCATAACCGGTCGGCACCGAAGACGTCGGCGCTGCGTTCGCGATATGAGAGTTTGGCGGCTTTGGCATTGCGACCTACCAGCAATGGCGCACCGTAGCAGCCTATAAAGAAGCCCGCGCCGTTTGATCGGAGGATGCGCCGATCGAGATTCGCCCCGACGGTCGGCAAATGGGGGGCCTCAGACGGAGTTCACCGCCCAGCTGGACTCACGCCTCACCACGTCGTGATCAGGTCGAGGCAATCTATCTATTTTAGTGGAACCTAATTTAGTCAACGCAATTATGCGTGCGTGAGAAAGCGTGAAATCCAGACCGTCACTGAAAGCCGGCTATCGCGGGATCAGTTGGCCGATGATCCAGTGATTGCAGTCGATTTGACGGAACGGATATTGCAGGCGGCCGACAACGACAGGATTGTCTGCCTCGTCGTGGCAACGGAGGAGTTGGAAACCGACCGCATCGAGAAAGCAGAGCCTAAGGAGACCAGGATTGCCGCAAGCTTCGTCCGGGACTTTGAGGTAATGCTGCTTGTTCTTTATGCGGCCTACGCCCTCGCTGTGCTGGGTGCGACCGCGTTCGTTTTGCTGGAATTGGGCCATGTTCTGTAGGCAGACGTCGGCAAAAGACGGGACTGACGCGCGATTGCCGCTGTTTGATGAGAGGAGCGGCCACGCTGCGTCGACGATCCGACCCCGGCGCAGCCAGCGGCGTTTTCGCGCCAGCAGGCGCTAAACTTCGGGCTCGTCCGTTCGTTACATCTTGCCAATCTATGGAACGAGGCTGCCCCTCGGGGGTTTTTCTATTAGAGGGACGTTAAAGAAGGAGGTAGCTATGAAGAAGCTCCTGCTTGCCTCGGTGATCGCCATCGCATCGGCGGCTTCCGTGATCGGCCCGGCGAATGCCGGCGGCAGCGTCACGATCGGCATCGGCAACGGCTATGACGACGACTATTATTATCGCCACCATCGGTATTCCGATTACGACGATGAGTACGTCCCCCGTTACCGCTATGATGTCTACGACGAGGACTACAGGCCGCGCTACCGGTACCACCACCGGCGCTGCCACACCGAAGTCATCAGGCACTGGCGTCATCACCACCGGATCATCGAAAGAATCCGTGTCTGCCGTCGTTGACGGATCGATCCGGCCGGTAGTGCCGGCCGGATCGGCGGGGCTCCTCATCTCGGCTTGCGCATCAGCATCATGCCGTAATGCACGGCCAATATGTCGAGCCCGATGTTGAGTAATTTCACCACCACGTCGCGCGGCTCGCCGGCCTGTTCGGCCAGGCTCTTGACCGTTGCGTCGGCACAGCAGACCTTTTGCACGATGCCGGCGATCTCCCAATGGACAAGCGCCCTGGTGGCCTCGGCATGGTCGCGGCCGGCGGACAGGATGTGTTCGGCGACGCCGCTGCCGGTGCGGCCGCCGTCGACGCGCTCGGCCCAGGCCATCGGCTTGGCGGTTGCCTCGGACGAGTTGCGGAAATCCTGGCGGTAGCGCATGCCCGCCTCGCGCTGCTGGCGCGACAGTGAGGTGAGGCCGCTCAGCGGGTCGACGTTGCGCACCCGCACGATGCCGCCGGTCGCTGTGTGGCCGTCATTGGAGACCTCATAGAGGCGCGCTCCCTCCTGCGTCCCCTTCGCCAGCCGCTTGCGGCCGAACCGGTCGTCCTTCAGTGCGAAATCATGGCCGATCTCCTTGCGGATGCGCACCTGCTCGGCCTCGCCTTTCGGCAATCTCGGTGGCCTGGCTTTGGCCTTTTGGGCGGTTTTGGTGCTCATCGGCTCGGTCCTCCTGGGTTTTGGTCGTCGGGCTCTGGCGAACTTCCAGCCTCATTGCAGCGAGCTCAAATCGCTTCGGCCGGCAGCGTGCGCAAGAAGCGCGCAGCGTGATAGGCGCAGTAGCTTTTCGATGGGTTCGTGCGCATTCCGCAGCACAGCATGTCCAAACCTGGCCGGCTGCCGGGGGCGTCGTTTTCCGCATCCTCCTGCAGCGTCGTATCGAGCGGCGCGCGGCAGCGCTCGAACAGGCAATCGATGAAGCGCATGGCGGCGAAATGCGGCTGGCGACCGCCGGCGGCGATCGGGCGCGGTGCCGGCATTTCGAGCGGCGCGCCATCGGTCCCGGTGATCCGAGCCGGACCCGGCTGCCAGGCCGGCGGCGCCAGCCTGGCCGACAGCCTTGCCGGGCGGCAGCGTGGCTCGGCCTTCGGGGCCGACTGCGCTTGATCAGCAGTGCTTGATGGCTCAGGCGCCGAATTTCCGAGCCGGCCGCCATACCAGCCCTTGGATTTCGCAAGGCCGATGGTGCGCAAACGGGCGGTGCGGTGGACGATGCCGATGATGGCTGCACGCGAGGCCGGGCGGCCGCGCAGCGCGGTCAACCGGGTGGCGATCTTCGCGGCCGACAGTCCGCTCATCAGCCAGTTCTCGATTTGTTCCAATTCCGAGGCGGAATAGCGGGCGGCCATGATGTTTCATTCCCTGCAAAAATGGTTGTGTGCGGCGCCGGCTTCGCCGGCCTCAGGCTCGAAAGCCGGTCAGCCTTCGCGTGGTCTGCTGCGATCGAGCTTCATCTCGGCCGCCTGCCTTTGTTGCGCCGGACACTGCCTTGCCCGTCCGCTCGTCGAAGGCGATGACCGTGCCGTCTTCGCTGCGGATGCAGGAAACCGCGGCATCCGCATTGCTGGCCGGCAGGTAATTCGTGGCCGGAGCCGTGAGGGGAACGGCTCCGGCCGTTCCGGCCGCTTGCGCTGCCGGATCCGAGGCGCGAGCCTCGGGCATCGTCCCGGCCGGGGAGGAGGACAGCCGCGACGAAGGGGACAGGGTTGGCACATGCATGGCCCCGGCGATCGGTTGCGCTACCACCTCCAGGCGAGCGCTGCCGGCGCGCTGAACGGCGGATTCAAGGACCGAAAGCTGGCGAAGCGACTTGTGCATGCCTACATAAGAGCATAACTCAAATCATAATGCAAGCGATTCTTGCATAGACTAAACCGAATCTTATGCCACAGATGGAGCCATGGCGAAAACTGCACTGTCGATCAAGGTCGGAGCGGCGATCCGCCGGGCGCGCAAGCAGCGCGGCCTGGTGATGCGTCACATTGCCGAGCACAACGACACCGACGTCGCTGCCGTCGGCAATTGGGAGACCGGGCGCAACCTGCCCAAGACCGAGAACCTTTTGAAGACCGCCGCTTTCCTGCGCGTCGACCCGGTGGCACTCGGCAAGGGCGAGGTCGTTTTCCTCGATGATGCCGGACCGGTCGCCGATGCCGAGATCGTCACCGATCCCGGCCCCCTGCCCGCCGGGCCGATGGACATCCAGCTTCTCGGTACCGCCGTCGGCGGCGACGATGGCGACTTTACCTTCAACGGCCAGCCGGCCGGCTATGTCCAGCGGCCGCCGGGGATCCGACATCTGCGCAATGTGTTTGCGCTGCACGTGCTGAGCGATTCGATGGTGCCGCGCTACGAGCCCGGCGAGATGATCTATTGCGGCGGCCGCGAAGCGTTGCCCGGCGACCATGTGGTGATCGAGACCCTGCCCGAGGAGAACGAGCAAAACGGCAAGGCCTTCATCAAGAAGCTGGTCAAGCGCACCGCCGCCGAGCTGATCGTCGAGCAGTACAACCCGCCCAAGACGCTGTCCTTCAACCGCTACGCCATCAAGAACGTCTTCCGCGTCATCCCGCTCAAGGAATTGCTGGGGTATTGAGGCTTGTTGCCTTCTCCCCTTGTGGGAGAAGGTGGATCGGCGCACAGCGCGAGCCGGATGAGGTGTGCTGGAAGGAACGCGGCGGAGGAAATGTAGAAGCGATTTTTAAGCACTTACGCCATCAAGGTAGCGATCCGTCCAACACCCCTCATCCGACCGAGCTTCGCTCGGCCACCTTCTCCCACAAGGGGAGAAGGGAAGAGCAGCACGCCCGCCCCCTCAAGCCCGCCTCGACTGCAGCTCTCGACCGTTGAGCAGGCGCGCCTCGGCGCGGGTCCGCTGCCGGTCGTCGATGAAGGCGGCCTGGATCGAGACGGCGGCGCCCGGCAGGCCGTCGGCCCGGCAGGCCTTGCAGATCAGGCGCCCCGAAAGTGCGGCCAGCGGTGTCTCCGGCCTCACCCCATGCCGCTTGAGTTCGGCCGGTTTCCACCACCTGTTGCGGCCGCAATCGATGCACTCGACGGCAATCGAGACAACATCCGCGATCGTCGCTTCCCTGCCCGCTAATGCCATAGCCATCCCCATCATTGTTCCTGCTTTGTTCACATCATTATCGGTTTTCGGGGCGGAGTCGAGTCGGTTCCGCTTGCACCAACGTGAAAGTTTCACTTGTTCAGGTACTTGAGTTATGCTTCTATCTCGTGCAGCGCTGGAAATCGGCGCGAGCAACAGAACCGCGCCCGCTCCGTCCGCCGGCAGCAAGGGAGTGACGATGGACCTCGCTCAGTTCGCCCAGGCCTGCGGTTATGCCGGCGACAGCCCGGCCATGCTTGCCGCTTTCGCGGCCACCCGCCAGGACGGCATCCGCACGGCGCGCCAGGGCCATCGCCAGCGCAAGGCGACGATCGACCGGATGAAGCCGAGCCGCGCTCTGTTCCTGGCGGCGATCCGCCCGGCGCAGTCAGCCGAGGAGGCACTCGAGGACGCCGCCCGCTTCCTGTCGATGTTCCGCAACATGCCGCGCTGGCGGCAGGAAAGGCGCGCCGCCGACCTCGCCCGTGCCAGACAGCAGCGCCTCTTCGCCCGCTTCTTCCGCCGCTACGGCCACCGCCTCTGGGCGCTCGAGGCGGCGTAAGCCCGAGCGGAACGGCCAGCCAGCCGATCAAAGCTGCTGGCTGCGAGCGAAAATGCGGCCGTAGCTGGCATCGTCGATCTCTGCGAAGTGGTGGGAGCGCAGGAAACGCTGCAGCCGGGGATTCGGTGTGGCGCATGTGGCGGCATGGACATTCCAACGGATCAGCTTGAATTGCCGATCGATGGCATAGGCCCGGACAAGCCTCCACAAGACGAGCAGGACGCCTTCGCCACCGCCGTCGATATGGGCAAAATTGACCAGAAGCGTGCCGCCATCGCGATTGAATTCGGCCAGGACGGTGGCGCTGCCCATGGCGAAGGAGATCGGCCGGCCGAACGTCAGCAACGCATCCTGGTCCGCGCGCGACAGCGCCCTCAACGTCTCCAGGGAGACACCCTCGATTTCGATCCGCATGAAGGGTTGACCCTCGCTAAGTTGCTCGCCTCGCCCATTGCCCTAGTCTGCTTGCCAGAAAGACAGCTGATAATCCTCCAGGTCTCTGGAGTCTGAAGCGAAAAACTCGACGACAAACCTTCGGTTCGCAAACTGCCATTGCAGTTTTGCCTCATAAATCTCCTTGAGAACCGAGCCGAGAAACACGAGCTTGTCGCGAGAAATGTCGGCGGCGCCGAAGGCGTGAATGTCGGCAATGTGCAGGTGGTTCATAACCGCTTCCACGGACTGTCGTGTGGCGTTGGGGTCTCGTTCAAAGCTTCGCAGGCCTTCCTCGCTAAACCCTTTCATCAAAACGTAGCGTTCGAACGTCACGAATTTCGGCCAGAAAATGGTGCTGTATCCCACAGCAAGCGCAAATCGGCCCTCGCACCCGACCCAGCTTTGTAGATCGATGCCGGACCCATTGTTCCAGGCTGCCAATTCAGCCTTCATGCTGGCTGGAACATCCATTTCGTAGCCTCCCGATCTCGCCTGTCATAGGTCTTTCAACGGCTGCTTTCCAGTAGACCGGCAAAGTTGCATCCCTTCACGCTTGTCGTCCCCAAATCCGCGCCGTATGTCTCCACGCGATGAGCGAGATCAAATTCCGTCGCGCGCAAGCGCCCGACCTGCCGGCAATTGTTGCAATGCTTGCCGACGACGTGCTCGGCGCGAACCGGGAAGACCCGTCCACGCCGCTCGCGCCATCCTACCTCGATGCCTTCAGCGCAATCGATACCGATCCCAACCAGTTGCTGGCCGTCGCCGTCAACGCCGGGCAAGTGGTCGGAACGCTGCAGCTCAGCTTCCTTCCAGGCATTTCGAGAAAAGGCGCCTGGCGCGGCCAGATCGAAGGCGTTCGCGTCGCCCGGCAATGGCGCTCTCGCGGCGTCGGCAAGCTGATGATCGAATGGGCGATTGAAACATGCCGTTCGCGCAATTGCAGCTTCGTCCAGCTCACCACGGACAAAGGTCGACGGGAGGCGCACGCTTTTTACGAGCGCCTCGGCTTCACCGCCAGTCATCTCGGCTACAAGATGGCGCTGTAGATCAGCATTTCATCGCATTCAGCGCCGACCGCTCATCTTCGCTACCCACTCTGGATGGAGCATTGACAAGCCGGCCTTTCGCCCTGCTCCATCCGCCCATGATTTACGACCGAACCTGGCTTGAGAAAACCTTTCGCGCAAAACCCCGGCAGAAGTTCCTGTTCTTCTGGGGCCATCAGCCGTCTAAGGACGGCCGCATAACCACGTCGTGCTTCAGCCAGTGGTGGCATGCGCCCTTTACCGTCGATGGCCTGAGCTATCCGACTGCCGAACACTGGATGATGGCCGAGAAGGCACGACTGTTCGGTGATGCTCCGACGGCAACACAAATCCTCAGGGCGGCGAGCCCCAAGCAGGCAAAGCAGCTTGGCCGCCAGGTGAGCGGCTTCGATGGCACCAAATGGGATGCAGACAAATATCGCATCGTGACTGAAGGGAGCTTTCAGAAGTTCCGTCAGAACGCGGCGCTGCGCGAATATCTGTTGTCGACGCATGACCGGGTGCTGGTCGAGGCGAGCCCTGTCGACCGGGTGTGGGGTATCGGCCTTGCGGCGGATGACGAGAGGGCGATGAACCCGCTGCTGTGGCGCGGCGAGAACCTGTTGGGATTCGCGCTGATGCAGGCCCGCGATCGGCTGTGCGGCTGAACATTGCCGTGCGCTCGTCAGCTGCGGCGGCCTCCGCGCTGCTTGACAATTCACCCACAATGTTCTCTTTATGTTCTCATCACAACTCGAGACAATGCGGCGTTCGAACCGCCGCGGGCGAACGGGCCGGATGGAAGCCAACATCCTCCACGCGGATCTGGATGCCTTCTATGCCTCGGTCGAACAATTGCTCGACCCGGCCTTGCGCGGCAAGCCGATTGCCGTCGGCGGCGGGGTAGTGCTTGCCGCATCCTATGAAGCCAAGGCGTTCGGCGTGCGCGGCGGTATGCCGGGACGGCGGGCGCGGGAACTCTGCCCGCAACTCATCTTCGTCGGCGGCCATTTCAAGGACTATCAGCGGCTGGGCGATGCGGCAATCAAGGTGCTCGGCGATTTCACGCCGGTGGTCGAGCGGATTTCGATCGACGAGGCCTTTGCCGACGTCGCCGGCTGCATCCATTTGTTCGGCTCGCCGGCCGAGATCGCCGGCAAGATCCGCCGCCGCGTGCGGGCCGAGGTCGGCCTGCCGATCTCGGTCGGCGTAGCCCGCACCAAGCATCTGGCCAAGATCGCCTCACAGGTCGCAAAACCGGACGGGCTGGTGGTGGTCGATCCGCGCCACGAGCTGGAGTTCCTGCACCACCTGCCGGTCGAGCTGATGTGGGGCGTCGGCCCGGTCACCAGGCAGCGGCTGGCCGGCATCGGCGTCAACACCATCGGCGAGCTGGCGAAGACCAATGGTGCGGCGCTTGAGCGCCTGCTCGGGCCGGCGGCGGGAGAGAAACTCAACGCGCTGGCGTGGAACCGCGACCCGCGCAGGCTCGAGACGCAGCGCCGGGCGCGCTCGGCGGGTGCGCAGTCGGCGCTTGGCCGAAAACCGGCCGAGGAGCAGGTCTTCGTGCCGGCTTTGCTGCATCTGGCCGACAGGGTCGCCACAAGATTGCGGGCGAAATCCCGGCCCGGCCGCACGGTGACGGTTCGCGTCCGCTTTGCCGATTTGCGCTCGGTGACGCGCTCGATCACGCTCGATCAGCCGATTTCGGCGACCGCCATGCTGGCCGAGATCGCCGAGGCGCTGGTGCGCAAGGTGCTCATCGACCATCCGCACGAAAAGACAATCTCGCTGCTGGCGATCGCCGTATCGCATCTGGAGCAGCATGCCGGCCTGCAACTGGAACTGCCGCTCGGGCTCGACGACGATCGCCGCCGCCCCGGCACCAGCAAGGGCGCGGCGCGCTGGACCGCGGATCGCGCCGTCGACAAGATCCGCGACCGCTTCGGCTGGGAGGCGGTGGGCTACGCCTCGGTCGCGCTCGAGCTACAGCGGTCGGTTCCCGACGCGTTTCGCGAGCTGGCCGAAAAGGAATTGTGAGCCTCGATTGCACTTTGGTTGCCAAGTCGCCGGAATGACGTTGAAGGCTGCGCCGTTGTGAATTTATCTTGGGACCAGTTCGTCGTGCACCGGTTTGGGTATCAGCCAGACAGGGTAGCACCCGCTCGCAAATCCTTCCGCCCTCACTTCGAACGACAGGAGATCGGCATGGGACAGAACGCCGGATATTTCGCGCTCATCGTTGCCGGACTGGTGACCAACGCAACGACGCTGGCCAAGCCGCTCAACCCGGACCGGGCGATTCCATCCCTGGGCGATATCAACTCGCCGCTGGCCAGCCCGCTGTTCAAGCAGGTCAAGGCTGGGCCGCTGGAGATAAAGCTTGAGGAAACCACGCTTGCCGATGTCGAAAAAGCCTTCGGCGGAGCGATGCACGATGAAGGTGACGCCGGAGATTCACGCCACTGGCTTTGCTATGCCGGCCCCGACGCCGGCGGATCGCCGTCGATCTTCTGGTTCGTATCCGGCGAGATGGGCGGCTCCGACCATGGTGTCCTGTCCGTCACCCTGGAGCCGAACCCGGAAGGCAAGGTGCCGGAAGGATGCGCCGGCGCGCCTGCCAGCCTGACAGCTATTGAACTCGATACGCCCGGCGTCGGAGCGCCGCTGAGCGACGTGGCCGCGAAATTTGGCGCCGCCAAGCCCGATCGTTACGGCCATTTCGGCTTCGCCGCCTCTTATCCTCCTTCGTCTCCCGACGAGAAGGACGCCACGGTCACGCAGACGCTCACCTACACAGCCGGGAACGGCAGGATAACCGGCGTGGCGGTGACGCAAGTCACCACCAATTAGGGTGTCCCCGCTCGATTGGCGAATGGTTCACGTGTGAATGATCTGCCGCGCCCGAGCCAGGCGGCCTGCTTGCTGGCCACCTCGTTATGCAGATTGGTTCTGATGTGCCGCCCGGGCCCGCCCTCCTCCTGCAAATGCGACATTCGAGGCGGCCCTGGTCGTCAGACCAAAAGCGTTGCGGTGCCCCAGGCAATCAGGGCGATGCCGGCCGCCCGGCCAACCCACGGGCCGGCAGGAAACACCGGTTCGACGAGAACCGCGAAGGTCCGGAAATGACCCAGAAGCGGGCGGTCGGCAGCGATCCGAGCAGCAACGATTTTGGCAGGACCGGAAATCGGCATGGAATGCTGCAATCATCATCATGTCCCGTCCAAGTTGTGGACAGTTCCTTCTCAAAGGCGCACTCTTAGCATGCGAAACGCGAGCTAGCGTTTCGTGCAACGCTTCACATGCTTGACTTGCGTCGGTGATTATCTGACCTACCCGGATACTTCCGGGTGGGCAGACCTCACATTGTGTCGCCTATCCGTGATCAGGCTACGGCCTAAGGCACGTTGCAGCCCGTTCCGGATCAACTGGGAGGTAAACAACATGCCTGATTTTCAGCGCAGAGAACTTCTTGTTCAAGGAAGCGCGGCTCTTGCCGCAATTGCTGCTCTCTATACCTCGCGCCGGGCTTACGCTTTTCCAACACGGCCGAACGAGGAAGTTATTCGATGGCTGGATCAGCCGACCGAAAATCCCGATCCGGTGGGTATCCAGAAGCAGCTTGTCTGGGAGGATTTGGATAGCTGGATAACGCCAAACGACAAGTTCTTCAGCATCTCGCATTTCAACCGACCAACGATCGACGAGAAGACATGGTCGATGGAAATCGGAGGCCTGGTTAAGAAGCCCCTGGAGTTAACGCTCGCCGACATCAGGGCGCGACCGCGGCAGGAGGTCGTTTTCACAGTGGAATGCTCGGGCAACCACGGGTTTCCCTTTTTCACCGGCGGCATCGGCAATGCTCGCTGGGCAGGGACGCCGCTCGCCCCGATCCTCGAGGAAGCCGGCGTTCTGGAGAAGGGCATCGAGGTCGTCTTTTTCGGTACCGACACAGGCGAGATCCCGATACGCGACGTCAAGATGCAGCAGAACTTCGCTCGTAGCATGTCGCTCGCCGACGCGATGAACCCCGACAATCTCCTCTGCTATGAAATGAACGGGGCCGCCTTGCCGGCGCCCAATGGCTTCCCGGTACGGCTCATTGCGCCAGGCTGGTACGGGATCGCCAACGTCAAGTGGCTAAAGCGCATCGAGGTTCGCGATACGCGGTTCATGAGCCTTCTGATGGCCCGTGACTATGTCACCATCCGGGAGGAGGACCACAACGGCGAGACCGTATGGGCCGAGACGTCAGTCGGGCGAGCGCTGATAAAGTCCGCGCCTGCGAAGGTTACCCGGAAAGATTCAGATTACCGCATCGTTGGGGCAGCCTGGGGGGCGCCGATCGACCGGGTCGAAGTGCAAATCGATCAAGGGCCTTGGATACCAGCGACCATTGACCACAGTGAGGAGGCCGAACACGCCTGGAAAATTTGGTCCCTGGCTTGGGCAAATCCCTCTCCTGGAGAACACACGGTAACCTCGCGCGCGGTCAGCACCACAGGACAAATTCAACCGGCGATGGACGATCCCTTGATTGCCAAGAAACACACATACTGGGAAAGCAATGGCCAGGTGACGCGCCGCGTGCGTATCGGCTAGAGCATTTTGCCGCCAAATGGAAGCATTTGGCGTCCGCATAGATGCGGCAAAACAGATAGTTAGAGCGAGTTGCCGGTTCTAAGAGAACCGGAACCGCTCTAAGAACTTGCTGCCATGTGGCAATTGCGTTTGGGTCAAACAGGAGGAGGCTGCCTGATCGCCATTTCGCACCATTTCCAGCGCTCTCCTCACCCCTCCACGGCCCTGATCTCCGCGTCGACCAGGCACCAGGGCGCATAGCGGAAATCGCGGATCTGGATGACCTGATCGTCCCGCCACTCGACCAGCATGAAACCGCGCACAGCGCCGTCGGCCGCCTGCGGGTCGCGGATCAGGATCGCCGGCCTGCCGTCGACCACGCCGAGCGACAATGTCCAGTCGCTGATACGGTCGTAATTGCCGAAATAGGTCGAAACCTCGGCCTTGCCGCGCAGGCGGACGCGGTTGACGACATCGAGCCGGACGTCCTCGGCGATCAGTGCCCTCACCGCGTCGAAGTCGCGCGCGTTGAACAGGTCGACATAGCGCCGCAGCCGGCGCTCGTCATCGGCGTCCAGCCTCGGCGCGAGCGCCTGTTCGGGCTGCAGCGCCAGCTGCTTGAGCTGCGCCCGCCCGCGATGCAGCGCGGCCTTGGTGGCGGCGAGGGTCGCTCCGGTCACTTCGCAGGTCTCATGCAGGCTGAGGCCGAGCACGTCGACCAGGATCACGGCGCTGCGCTGCGGTACCGAAAGCTGCATGAAGGAGCGCAGGCTGGTCTGGGCGGCGAGCCGGCTGTCGGCGCTGCCGGAGGGATCCTCGATGACGCTCATGTCGGCCTCGGTCATGCGCGACCTTTCCCGATTGCGCCGCCGCAGATGATCCTGCGCGGCATTGTGGGCGATGCGAAACAGCCATTGCTCCGGCCGTTCGACGATCGCACCGCCGTCGATCGCCTGCAGCGCCTTGATCAGCACCTCCTGGACGATGTCCTCGCCGTCGATCACCGAGCCGGCCATGCGTGCGCAGTAGCGATGCAGCCTTGGCCGCAACCCGACGAGCATCGCCTCCAAAGTCGCCCTGTTCATTTTCGGCGTAGCGTCCCATTTCTGCGCGAGCGGCATGGCAGGCGCTACCCGGCTTTCTGATCCGCCAGCATACGGTAATTGCCGATGACTTTGGCAGGCGATCGCAATGCCGGGGTCGAACGGCGCTCGGCGTGGTTTTCCGTAAACGCCTTGAAGGCCGCAAGCCCGGTCAGCGCCGACGAATCGCCGTCCTGGCCGACGATGTGGACGAACGAGCCGTCGTCCAGCTCGAGCACGAGATAACGCACCGTCGGCGGTGCCGCCTCGCCAAGCGCTTCGAACACTTTTTCGACCAGCGCGCGGTTATCTTCCAGGTCGGCTTGCTTCACACCGTATCGAATGAGCGCGTAGTTCATCATCGTCTCCTGACTGGTTGGTATGAACGAAGGACGACCGGCTGCGCTGAAAAGATTCTCCTTGCCGAAGAATCTTTTCGGTTGCCCGCATCGTCTTTCCCGCGTGGGCGGCTGCGCGGCAGCCATCAAGCAGGAGAGACGATCATGCATATCCAGTTTGCCGAGCTTCCGGTGTTCGAGCAGGACCGCGCCAAGGCGTTCTACACCAGGCATCTCGCCTGCCAGGTCATGGCCGACCAGAAGATGGGTGATGGCGGCTGGCGCTGGATCGAGCTGGCATTTCCGCATGCCGTGACGAACCTGCATTTTGTCAGGCGCGCCGACGACGCACCCGGCGCGGAGCCGGTATTGGTGCTGGTCGACGAAAATGTCGGGGCAATGATCGCGGCCATGAAAGCGGGCGGCGTCGAGATCATCACCGAAGCGCATGAGGCGCCGTGGCAGCCGGGGCGAACGGTGGCGGAGTTTCGCGACAGCGAAGGCAACCGCATGGTCCTCGCCAGCCGATAAGGCACCGGAGCCCTCTGTCCGGCGGGGCGTCGTACCTAAGTCCTACCTCCGGCCGGACCATCGGCCGTACTTCCTTCGTATTATTATTTCGTGACCTCTGCGCGCCGGAACCTTCCCTTGCATCGGGCGTTCGGGCGCTGTATCGCGATGCCTCATATTTAGGCAGGCGGAGGAAATACGAATAGGGCGGGTGGCAAAACAAACATGGGCCGGGGAGGAGCATCTTACCATGTCGAACCGTAAAATCGGAATGTCCCACAGTTTGGGGCTGCGCGTCGCTGACCTCAAATCCAGAATGCAAAGTGCCCAGATTACCGAGCATGAGATCAAGACGTTTCAAAAGGTTGCCGCCATCATGGGCGGCGCCAAAGGCTCACTGCGCCTCGATGCGGACGATCTGATCGCCGCGTCTTTCCTTGTCGATCCCTTGGAAGATCTCCCGCTCTCCAGTTGAAGGCGCCGAACGCAGGTCGAAATCCTATCGGGTTTGAACCTGCGATTGCCGCCGGCGGAGCATCCGCCAGCCCAAGCCGCATGCGAGGATGACGTTGGCCAGCGCTAGACCAGAAAGCGCGGCCAACGTCCCGTGCGGGCCGAAGCGCTCCAGCAGCAATGCTCCGGCCGAGGGTGCCGCCGCCTGGGCTATCAGGCTCGGCATGGCGAGGCGGCCCATCAGTCTCGCGTAGCCGTTAGAGCCGAACAGCGCGAGCGGCAACGTCCCCCGCGCGATGGATTCCAGGCCGATGCCTGCGCCGTAGAAGCCCAGCGCCAGCGGGATGATTGGCATGCCGGCCCAGAGCGTCGAAACGCCGATCGCCACAAACGTAACCGAGGCAAACTTGGTGAAAATCGGATGGTGGTAGCGCGCGATCATCATCTCGATCGCGCGCGCCGCCACCTGTGATGGACCAACCAGCACGCCGAGCCCGACGGCTACGGCAAGCGCCATGCCGCTGCCTTGCAGGATTGTGAGCAGATGCACCGATAGTGTCGACGAGATCACCGCTGCGAGTGTCAGGGTCGCGGCCAGAACGATCATGATCGACGGATCGGCTTGGTTGTCGAGAATGGGTGCCGCCTTCTTCACTCCCGGTTTGACTGCCGGTTGCGGCGGCTCCCGGGGCAGGATCACCAGATAGAGCGGAAGCGCAATTGCCAGCTGAAAGGCGGCGTAAACCAGGCAGGTGCCGCGCCAGCCGACCTCCCCCAGCAGCAAGGCTGAGATCGGCCAGCAGATGGTGCTCGCAAGGCCGCCGAACAGCGTCAGCATGGTGATGGCGGAGCGCGCGCCGTGGCCGTAGTGGCGGCCAAGCGTTGCGAAAGCGGCATCGTAGAGCCCCGCCCCCATGCCCAGGCCGATGACCAGCCAGGCCGCGATATAGGCCGCAAGATTAGGGGCAAGAGCCAGCCCGATCTGGCCGAGCCCGATGCATCCGGCGCTGAACGCCAGAACGTTGCGGCCGCCATGCCGCTCGATCGACGACCCGACGCGCGGAGAGATCAATCCTGCCGTGAGCAAGCCGAGGGACAGGCCGCCGACAACCCATGCCAGCGGCCAGCCGGTATCGGAGGAGACTGCCGGCGCGATGACCGCGGGAAGATAGTAGGAAGAACCCCACGCCATGATCTGCGTCAGGCCAAGCGCGGTGATAATCGCGCCGCGGCTGCGCAGGATGGCCGGCGAAGGCGGCGAAAGACTCATGCCGCGACGCTGCAGCCACAGCCGCCTTTGCCGACCGCCTTCGCCTTGGCGTCGGCGACACAGCACGCATCCACCGCTGCCGGCGCCGGACCGCCGCAGCACCCCTTGTCGGCCACGCCGATCCGCGGCACCGTGCAGACGCCGGTCTCGGGCAGCACGAGCTGGACATTGTCGGCCGCCACCATGTCTCCGGCGATCGCCGCCGCGACTGAGCGGACCTGCTCATAACCGGTCAGCAGCAGGAAGGTCGGTGCGCGGCCATAGCTCTTGATGCCGACTGTGTAGAACCCTTGCTCTGGATGGCTGAGCTCACGGTGGCCGTGCGGCGGCACGTCGCCGCAGGAGTGCTCGTTGGGATCGATCAACGGTCCCAGTGCCTTGACGCTTTCCAGCCATGGATCGAGCTCGAGCCGAAGCTCACGGGTCAGCGACAGATCCGGGCGTTGTCCGGTCGCGGCGATGATACGGTCGACCGGACCCAGCGCCTGCAAGCCGTCCCTGGTCTGGCCTTCGACGACCAGCCGGCCGTTGGCATCGCGGATCGAAACAGCCGCAAAGCCCGTCACCAGCCTGACGCCGCCGCTCTCGGCGAGTTCGCGCACTTCGGCGCCGAGTTCGCCGCGTGCCGGCAATTGGTCGGCATCACCGCCACCGTAGATGCGCACCAGGTCGGTGCCGCGCGTTGTCCAGATGAAAGCGGTGCCGGCCTCCACATTTGCCAGGCTGGCGAGATCCAGCACCGCATTGGCGGCCGAATGGCCGGAGCCGACGACCAGCGTCGTCTTCCCCGCGTAAAGGCTGCGGTCGCGGCCGAGAATATCGGGGATGCCGTAGGCGATGCGGTCGGCAAATTCGGCCTCGCCTTCGGCATGAATTCCGCCGGCGCCGAGCGGGTTCGGCATCTGCCAGGTTCCCGAAGCATCGATGACGGCACGTGCGCTGTCGCGTTTTGTACCATCGGCAGTCTCGACCGCCAGCATGAACGGCCGGTTCTCGCGTCCCTTGCTCAGCACCTTGTCGGCGCCCCAGCGCGAAATGCCGACGACCCGGGCGCCGGTTTCGATCGACGGCGACAATTGCGGAAGCTTTGCAAGCGGCTCGAGATAATCCGCGACGAGGTCGTCCGCGGTTGGGAATGCCCCGGGCTCAGGCATCCGCCAGCCATGCGCCTCGAGCAGGTTTCTGGCCGCCTGATCGACGCAATAGCGCCAGGGCGTGAACACACGGACATGGCGCCAATCCCTGAGATTGGATGCAACCGCATTGCCGGCTTCGTAGACTTTGACAGGAATGCCCCGCGCGATCAGGTGGACCGCTGCCGCCAGACCGACCGGCCCGGCGCCGATCACCGCAACGGGGAGTTTTTCGATCATCTCCATGTCTTCCATCCTTCCGGTAATTTCGAATTATAGTGGCAAAAAAATCATGCCGCCGTCTTGGCCGTCGCTTCCGCCGATGCCGGCGCACAGGTGGCGTCGGCGCAGCATTCGTCCGCGAGGTATCCGATGAGCCCGTTCATGGCGGGATAGTTGGCCCGGCAGATTAGCGTCGTCGCCTGGCGCTCCTGTGTCACCAGGCCGGTGTCGACCAGCCGCTTGAGGTGATGCGAGAGCGTCGAGGCAGCGATGCCCAATCTGTCCTGGATACGCCCGACCGGCAGCCCCTCATCGCCCGCCCGCACCAGCGTCCGATAGAGCTGCAACCGCGTCGGGCTGCCGAGGGCTTCGAGTTGCGAGGCTGCTTTTTCGAGTTTCATGGAAATAAGCTATTTCCAGAATCGCTGCACGTCAAGAGAATTTCGACAAAGATCGAAATAAGACGATATCTAGCCGACGCGCTTGCCGCTGGCGTCGATGACCATCTCGCCGTCCTCCTTGGTGAACGGGCCGATATCCGGATTGGGCAGGATATCGAGCACCGCTTCGGATGGTCGGGCGAGCACGGTGCCGAGCGGCGTCACCACGATCGGCCGGTTGATCAGGATCGAATGCGCCAGCATGAAATCGAGGATCTCGTCATCGCTCCACTTCGGATCGCCCAGGCCGAGTTCGGCATAGGGCGTGCCCTTTTCGCGCAGCAATTGGCGCGGCGTCATGCCCATCGCTGCGATCAGCTCGACGAGCTTTTCGCGCGACGGCGGATTTTTCAGATATTCGATCACCTCCGGCTCCTCGCCGGACTGCCTGATGATGGCCAGCGCGTTTCGCGAAGTGCCGCAATTGGGGTTGTGGAAGATGGTGACGGTCATTGCGCAGCTTTCATCTGTCCGGCTGGTTTCGGTTGGGCGAGCAGCCACCCTGCAAAGGCCATGGCGAGCAACGCGCCCAAAAGTTCGGCGCCGATGAAGCCCGGCAGATCGGCGGGGCGGATCCCGGCAAAAGTGTTGGAGAACGCACGGGCGATGGCGACGGCCGGATTGGCGAAGGATGTCGATGCGGTGAACCAGTAGGCGGCGGTGATATAGAGCCCGACCAGCCAGGGGATCGAATCCGGACGGGAACGCAGGCCGGCAAGGATGGTGAAGACCAGCCCGAATGCGGCGACCAGCTCCGCAATCCATTGCCCGCTTCCGGTCCGCACCGTCGCCGACACTTGCAGGATCGGCAATTCGAACATTGCATGCGCTAGGAATGTTCCGGCGATGCCGCCGGCAATCTGGGCGGCGACGTAAGCCAGCGCTGCGTTCGTTTCGATCTCGCGTCGAAGCGCGAATACCAGCGTCACCGCCGGGTTGAAGTGCGCTCCGGATATCGGCCCGAATATGGTGATGAGCACGACCAGGATCGCCCCGGTCGGCAAGGTGTTGCCGAGCAGGGAGACGGCGACATCATTGCTCAGCCTGTCGGCCATGATGCCGGAACCGACCACGGTGGCGACCAGCAGAGCCGTGCCGAGGGCTTCGGCGGCAAGGCGGCGGGGAAGATTGCCGGAGCTCATCTAGCTAGCAGTTGCAGGTCACGGCCTGGACGACAGGCTGGCAAAGTTCCGGCGCGCCATTGCAGCAATCCTCCATGAGATAGGCCAGCAGATCGCGAAACCTGGTCATGTCGGCGAAGTAGCGCACGCTGCGGCCCTCCCGTTCGGTCCGCACCAGGCCGGCATGCGACAGTATCTTGAGATGAGCCGATACCGTATTCGGAAATGCGGCGAGCCGCGTGGCGATCTCGCCCGCCGGCACGCCGTCGGCTCCAGCCCGCACCAAAAGGCGAAAAACGTCCAGCCGGGTCTCCTGGCCGAGCGCGGCAAGTGCCGAAAGGGCGAGCGTCTTGTCCATATTTCCAGATTTCCAGAAATGGGGAATAGAGTCAACGCGCGAAGACTGTGTTGAGTAACGAAATCTCACCGAAGGCGGGGAAGTCCGTAGCGGCGGCAGCTAAGGCGACAGCTCGCGCAGGGCTGCGTTGGCGGCAACAAATTCGTAGGAGTTATTGGGGCAATCGCTGGCGGCGAGCCGATAGAGCCGCAAAGCTTCATCGCTGTGCCCCTGCAGTCGGCTCAGCTCGGCGCTGAACATGTTTGTCTCGCACAGGTTTCCGCGTTTCTTTATCGCATCAGGGTCGTCGGCTTCTGCAATTGTCGCGGCGAGAGTCTGCTCGCCAAGCAGCATTCGAACAGCCGGCGCCGGCCATCGCGTCATGTCGAGCTTCTTGGTCGCTTCCTGCAAATGCCCTGCTGCGCCATTGCGACGCTCGGCAAAATCGAGCCAGATCGCAACATACGCATCCTCTGGTTTGACTGTGGCGGCTTGCGCGAAATCGGCTTGGGCTTTCTCCATGGCACCGGAGTAGAAATGGACGATACCCCGGCCCAAATAGGCGTAGACAATCGTCGGATCGAGGCTGATTGCCTGGTCGTAATCTGCCGTTGCACGTACGTATTCGCCTTTTATTGACCAGACGAGACCTCTGCTGAGATAAGCATGGGCATATTTCGGATCGAGCCCAATTGCTTTGCCATAGTCCTCGAGGGCGCGGTCGTATTCGCCATTCTTGTCCCATATCCAGCCGCGCTTCCTGTAGGCACTGGCGTGTTTCGGGTCGAGCAGGATTGCCTGATCGAAGTCGGCAATCGCGCGGTCGTCATCGCCTTTGTGTGCCCAAGCCGTACCTCGATCGTCGTAAGCATTGGGGTCTTTCGAATCGAGGCCGATCGCCTGGTCAAAGTCGGCGATGGCGCGGTCATAGTCGCCTTTGTCAGCCCAAACGTTGCCTCTGTTGTAGAAGGCACTGGCGCGTTCCGGATCGAGACTGATCGCCTGGTCGGCGTCGGCGATGGCGCGGTCGTAGTCGCCCTTATATTTCCAGGCCCGGCTTCGATTGCCATAGGCACTGGCGTCTTTCGGGTCGAGGCTTATCGCTTGGTCGTAGTCGGCGATCGCACGATTGTAATCGCCTTTGATTGTCCAAGTCAGGCCTCTATCGAGGTAGGCACGGGCGTTCTTCGGATTGAGGCTGATTTCCTGGTCGTAGTCGGCAATGGCGTAATCAGAATCGCCTCTGAGTGACCAGGCCATGCCTCGATGATGATGGACTCCGGCGACATTCGGATCGAGGCTGATCGCCTGTCCGAAATCGGAAATGGCATGGTCATAGTCGCCCTTGAGTAGCCAGGCCATGCCCCGATTATCGTAGGCGCTGGCTTCCTTCGGATCGAGGCTGATCGCCTGGTCATAATCGGCGATCGCACGGTCGTAGTCCCGCTTCCTTTTCCACACGAGACCTCGGTTGTTATAAGTTCGGCCATCACGGGGATCGAGGCTGATCGCTTGGCCGAAATCGGCGATAGCGCGGTCGTTGTCGCCCTTGCGTGCCCAGGCCAGGCCCCGGTCGCCATAAGCTCCGGCATTCCGGGGCTCGAGGCTGATGGCCTGATCGTAGTCGACAATAGCTCGGTCGTTGTCGCCTTTGTCGAGCCAGGCAGAGCCTCGGATGCGGTATGCATCGCTCTTCGGGTCGAGGTTAATCGCCTGGTCGAAATCGGCGATAGCGCGATCAGCGTCGCTCTTGAGTGCCCAGGTGATGCCTCGGTAGTAATAAGCACTGGCATCTTCCGGATCGAGGCTGATCGCCTTATCGAAATCGGCAATGGCGCGATCATAATCATTCTGCCTCGCCCAGGCGACGCCGCGCTTGAAATAGGCCGTCAAACGGCTGCTGGCGGGCTCTGTCACATCCTCTATCATGAGTGTACAAGCGCCAATTCGCCGAGCCGTATCGGCCTCGTCGTCCCCGACACAATCGCTGCTGGCAGCCAAAGCTGGGCCGCTCAGGGCAAACAAGACCATGAGCCCACGCAGCAGCGACCGACAAAAAGACCTATGCCATTTTCGAATCATCGGCTCATGGATCATGTCGTTTATTTGCATCGCAGTGCGCTTGATCAAGAAGGCCTTGATCTTTGCAACCCAACACTGCACCATTCTTGGGTCAAGGTGAGACTTGATTTTTTTGACCTTTGCCAAACCGACACCCGCCCGTGACATTCGGCGGAGACAGCGGCGGCTCGCCTGGTCCAAATCAGCCAGGCACTGTGGCGGCGACCGCATCAGCGCGACCAAGGCCGGCAACCGCTTTTCTGACCCGCTGCAGATGCGCCTGGCGTCCGGCGGCCGAGACGCTGTCCATCCGGTAGAGCGCCAGGAATTTGGTCCGGCATAGTGGATGGCAGACGGAGCGGAAGCCGCGCAGCAGGGTCCGCCGGCCGGGCTGTCCCATGATCCACGACATCAGCGGCGTGGCGCCACATGTGGTCATTGCCATCACCCGGCGTATGTGCCGCAATTTGGGCCGCGGGCCGCGTCGTGCCGTCGGCATCTCGAAAGCGAAGCCCGGCACCAGTACACGCTCCAGCCAGCCTTTCAGCATCGCCGGAAGGCCATACCACCAGGTCGGATAGATGAAGACGACCGCCTCCGCCCAGAGCAGCTCCTGCGCATGTTCGTGCACCGGTTGCAGGTTCGCCGCCTTGTCGTGGTAACCGCGCCATTCCTGCGTGCGCATGACCGGATCGAAGCCGGTCGCATAGAGGTCGAGCAGGTGGACCTGGTGGCCGCTTTCGGCAAGCGTCTCCAGCACCGTGTCGCGCACCGCGCCGCTGAAGCTGTCGGCGCAGGGATGGCAATGGACGACGAGGACCTTCATCTGGCGCTCAGACCTGTCGGTCGCGAGAGGATCGCGGGGGTGCATGCAAGCGTCGCATGCAAACAAGCCACCCGCAGACGTAGTCGATCAGCTGTTTTCATGCGAAGCCCCGCAGCCCCCATATCAAGACGCAACACCTCCGGTCGCGTCAAGGCCCGTTCATGCGCAGACGTGGGCTTGCTGGGGCCAAAACCCTAACGGTGGATTCGGTTTTTCGATCAGCATTGTTCCAGAAAGCCGGCGCCCTAGCTTCAGGGCGGGTCCAAAGCGTCAGGAGAAAAAGATGCAGACAGGAAAACTGAGCGGCAAGATCGCCTTGGTGACTGGCGCCTCTTCCGGCATCGGCGAGGCCACCGCCCTGGCACTGGCGGCAGAGGGCGCCACGCTGGCGATTGCCGCGCGGCGCGCCGAGCGCCTGGACGACCTGGCGAGGCGGATCCGTGAGACCGGCAGCGCGGCACTGCCGATGACGGTCGACGTCACCGACGAGGCGCAGGCCTCGGCCATGGTCGAACGGGTCGCGCGTGAATACGGCCGGCTCGACATGCTGCTCGCCATTGCCGGCGTTGGCGTCGCGGCGCCGTTCCGCAACACGACGCCGGAAGAGTACCGCCGGATGGTCGACGTCAACATTCTCGGGCTGCTCTATCCGATCCATGCCGCACTGCCCACGATGCAACGGCAAGGCGCCGGCCACATCGTCGTGGTCTCGTCCGGCACCGGCCGTTACATCCACCCTTCGGTGGTCTATTCCGGCACCAAGCACGCGGTGAGCGCGATGGCGGAATCGCTGCGTCGCGAGATCGGCAAAGACGGCATCCGTGTCACCTGCATCGAGCCTGGCGCCGTCAAGACCGAGTTCACCCAGAATATGCGCGCCGATGTGCGCCAGGCGGTCGAGCAAAGGCTGGGCGACATGGAGCAACTGGAAAGCGAGGACATCGCCGCCGCCATCCTTTATGCGGTGACGCAGCCGCCAAGGGTCAACGTCAACATCCTGACGCTCTATCCGACCGAGCAGGCGTGAGGGCCGCAAAGGTGGTACCCTGCGCCGCCCCCGCAGCCCTGCAGCATCATCCGCCGATCATCAGCGTGAACACAAGCTGCCGCAACTTGCCGCCCGGGCCGAATTCGACCCGGTCGAAATCGCGGCTCGCCTGCCGTTGTGCCTGCGAGATTCCGGCGAGCCGTCTCGTCACTTCGATCCTGATCTTGCTGCAGCCGCGGTCATCGGCGACGGTCAGGCCGATGGTGGCCGCCTCGATCTTGTGCACCATGTCGACGATGCTGGCGCCATGCACCTTCTCGTGAGCTGCGAGGCCGGCTGCGAAAACCTCCCAGTTCTTCTGGATTGCGCCCGGCAGCTGCGCGGCCGGCTTCGGCAAGGTGTAGGTGATGATCAGCTTCGGCCGCGCCGACACCAGCACGCAGGCGTCGCCTTGCGGCTGGTAGTCCCTCACCCAGGTCAGCTTGAAATTGGTATGCGCGATGACGCGGCGTTCGCCGAGCAGCGGCCCGCGCCCGCCGATCGAGGCGTAGAGCTCCGGCCCGGATTGCCCTGAGATGGCATAGGTCTCGACCTTCTCGACCGCCTGCCAGCCGGCATGCGCCGGCGATGTCGGCAGGAAGGCGAGCAGCAGGCAAAGGCGAATGGCTGTTTTCATGCAAGTCCTCGCAGCCGCTGCGCACGACGCAAACGATATGCAGTTCCCTTCCGTGGACATAGCCGGCGGCCGGCTATAGTGGGATGCTCGTATACAAGAATCCACAGGCAACATCATGTCGCCGCGACCGAACATTGCCCGGCAACGCCCTGCCCCCGGGGCCCAGCCTCCCGGCGTCAGCCTCTGTCGTGCACTGTCGAAGCTTGGCCTGTGCTCGCGCAAGCAGGCCGAGCTTCTGGTTGCCGAGGGGCGCGTGCGGGTCGCCGGCAAGATCGTGCGCAACGGCTCGATGCGTGTCGATCCAGGCCGCGATCGCATCGAGGTCGACGGCCGCCGCGTCGCCGCCGAGCGCAAGGTCTATCTGATGCTCAACAAGCCGCGCGGGCTGGTCACCACTCGCGACGACCCGCAGGACCGCGGCACCGTCTATGATTGCCTGGCAGGCCTCGACCTGCCTTTCGTCTCGCCGGTCGGCCGCCTCGACAAGGCCAGCGAAGGCCTGCTGTTGATGACCAACGATACCCGCTTCGCGCAGCGCCTGCTCGATCCCGCCTCGCATGTCGCCAAGACCTATCACGTGCAGATCGGCGCGCTGCCCGACGAGGCCATGCTGGCGCGGTTGCGCGCCGGCGCGACGGTCGACGGCGAATTGCTGACGGCCCGGTCCATCGAGCTGCTGCGCGGCGGCACCAGCACCGCCTGGCTGGAAATCGTGCTCGACGAGGGCCGCAACCGCCATATCCGCCGGCTGCTCGCCGCCCACGATATCGAGGTGCTGCGCCTGGTACGGATCGCGATCGGATCTCTGCAACTCGGCGACCTTGCCAAGGGCAAGGTACGCCATCTGACTGCCGAAGAGCTGGCGCTGCTTCAGGCCTAGCCGGCTGGCGGCGACTCGATTGTCAGGCAGCTGCCCGCCAAAGCTGTTCCCTGTCGGATACAGCATCAATTGCCCGCAAGAGAACCGACACCGCGGTGTCCAGGCTGCTTTCCTCGGCCTCGGTTCGACAAGCCCTGTCCAGGGATCGAGGTTAGCGGGATCACGCTCTATCTTCGCAACCAACGTCTCGCGCGGTTCAAATTGAAATGTAAGGGGCTCATCAGTTGTCATTGTCGGAAGAAGCCTTGGCTTTGCCGCACTGGGCCAGCACCTTGCCGATGGCGGCGGATGAGCCGGCAAGCGGAAAGCTGTTCTCGCCATATTTGCCCGAGGCGACCGTGACCTCGCCCTTGGAGCGCAGCAGGGCCAACAGCGGGTCGGTGCTGCTCAATTCCACGGTGAAGGTGTTGTACATTTCTTCGAGTTGAAGCGTCTTGGTCACCGCCTTGCCGCCGGCCTTGAACGCGAACGAAGCGATGCCGGGTTCCAGTTGCGGACCGCTGTCGCCCAAATCATAGCTCAGCGTCGGCTTGCCGAAACAGGCCAGCGTCAGCTGGGCGCCGCCATTCGAGCCGCCGCAGACCGACGCCATCAGCACTTTGCCGCCCTCCTCTTCCTCCAGTTTCGCCGTCCAGCCGCACGGCGCGGCAAACGCCGGCTGCGCCGCTTGCAGGACGACCTGAGCGGCGACGCAACCCGCCACGACGAATTTCGCCAATCCGCTTCGCATGATCTTCCCTTCCCAAGTCATCGAACCATCGTCGGCCACGTGGCATCAAGGACTATACAAAACAAATTGTCCCGTGGCATTACCGGCGACACCAGGGCGCTGTAGCAATTCAGGCGATTGATTTTCGATCGAGTGGAAGCGGCACCAGCACCGCCTGGCTGGAGATCGTGCTCGACGAGGGCGGCAACCGCCACATCCGCCGGCTGCTCGCCACCCACGATATCGAGGTGCTGCGCCTGGTACGGATCGCGATCGGATCTCTGCAACTCGGCGACCTTGCCAAGGGCAAGGCACGCCATCTGAGCGCCGAAGAGCTGGCGCTGCTTCAGGCCTGAGCGACCAGGCACTGGAGGCCCCTTGAACCGAAGCGGCAATTGACATTTGCATCTCTGTTTCATATTTTCCATTTGTGAAACTGAAATGCGCCGATGCAGTCAAAGTGTCAGGGCTGACACGCATGGGCGAAGCTGGCTTGGAAGCCGGAGAGAAAACATGGCTACTGCGTTGCGGGCGGTTCCCAGATTCCTGGACGAATTGGGTACGTTTGGCGGCCTCAAGGGAACCGATATTGCAAACATCACCGACGTGTCCAAGGCCACGGTTTCGAGGTGGAAGGCCGGCGACATCAAGCCCCAGCCGCGCAGCGAGCTCATTCTGTCGGACCTGCACTATATCGTCGGCCGACTGCAGGAATTCTACGAGCCAAGCGATATCCGCACCTGGCTTTACGCTCGCCACCCGCAATTGAACGGTGAAAGGGCGATAGATCTCATTCACGACGACCGCGCCCTCGACGTGCTCAAAGTCATCGACCGGCTTGAGAACGAGGTCTTTCTGTAATTGGCGATCGCCGGGCGGATGAGACGAGACAGTCGGCTCATCGATGCTATCGAGGAAATGGTTCCGGTCGAATACTCCGGGACGGTTTGGCGTGTGGTGCGCCAGGGCCGCAGCCCGATCCAGTGCTCGAGCTCCGGCGGCCGTTGGGACGATGGAACGTTCGACGTGCTCTACACCTCGCAAGAGCGCGAAGGTGCCTTGAGCGAGATGAGATTCCACCTGACGCGGGGGCAGCCAGTGATCCCTTCGCGCGTCAGATACAATCTCTTCGAGATCGATCTTGCTTTGGACCGGACGCTCAGACTGCTCGACCTGGCAGCCTTGCAGACCCTTGGCCTCGACACCGCGCGCTACGGGCAGCTTTCGTATCAGGAAAAGCACGCCGAATATCCGAGGTCGCAAGACATCGGCGAGGCCGCGCATTTCCTCGATTATGACGGTCTGATCGTGCCCAGCGCGCGATATGATTGCCTGAACGTCGTCGCGTTTTGTGATCGGCTGCCGGCCGGAGCGATGACGATCAGAACCGATCACGGGGAAATTGCCTGGGCTAGCGGCGGCCCCGCTGCCATCCATCCCCCGCACGGGTGATGCGGCCAACGGAAGTGGCGCGCTAACATTGCCTCCAAGTGCAGAGGTCTAACGCGCAAGGGAGGATCCATGCGTATGCTCCGACTGATACCGACGCTGCTGGCGCTGCTGGCCGTCTTGCCATTGAACGCTGAAGCGACCACGAAGAAGTACCCTAAGGGCCACGGCACGAATTGCGCCGAGAAGGACCAGGCGTGCCAGAAGAAATGCCAGGCTGTGCCGATCGACTACAACAGCGTCAAATCCATCCAGGGGCGCAACGAATGTCTGAATAATTGCACCATCGGCTACGATCAGTGTCTCGGGGCACCCGCCCGAATCCAGGAACAGACAATCCAGGAGGACGCCGCGCAATAGAAGCCCGCCAGAGATGGCTCCAATGCGCAAAACATAGGTGTGATCGAATGACGGCGACAGCCCGCCGGTCGCCTTCATGTGCGGCCGCCGACTTCGTCGACATGGCGCAGCATGTCGTCGGGATCTTCATAGACGCGGAACGTGCCCGATTGGCGGAGCTTCTACGGTGCCGTAGCCGCCGCTGAGCAGGCCGACATCCAGTAGGACCGTGCGATGCGTCACCCGCCGCGCGCCGCGTCATGGATTTCGGCAAAATCCAGCCCATATTCCTAGATGTGGAGCTTTGAGCGTGAAACTCGCGCGTGCGGTCCTGCTTGCCGCGGCTTTCGTGGCTGTTGCGGCCGTTTGTCCCTCTTCCGCAACCGGAGAGGCGGACGGCCGGGAGAAAATTGTGTTGCGCGTCGAGATAGACGGCGCCATCGGTCCGGCGAGTGCCAGGCAGCTCGAGGAAGCACTGGCGGTGGCCGCGGACCGAAATGCCCAGGCTCTCATCCTGCAGATGGACACGCCCGGCGGGCTGGTCACCAGCATGCGCGAGATGATCGCCGGCATTCTCGCCTCGCCGGTTCCCGTCATCGGCTATGTCGCGCCCGCCGGCGGGCACGCGGCGAGCGCCGGAACCTACATCCTCTACGCCACCCATCTGGCGGCGATGGCGCCCGGCACCAATCTGGGCGCGGCAACGCCGATCGAGATGGGCGGGCCGCTGCCATCGTTTCCCGGCGGCAAGAACGATGGCCCGGAGGCGGACAAGGACAAGAAGAACGCACCCGCGGGCGATGCGATGATCGCCAAGGCGACGAACGATGCCGTTGCCCTGATCCGCAGCCTGGCTGAATTGCGCGGGCGCAATGCCGAATGGGGAGAAAAGGCCGTGCGCGAGGCGGCCAGCCTGTCGGCCGGCGCGGCGCTGCAGCAGCATGTCATCGACTTCGTCGCCCGCGACACCACCGAACTGCTTCAACTGGCCGACGGCCGGACAGTCGAGATCGTCGGCAAAAAAGAGGCAATGGCGACGAAAGGACTGCCGGTCGAAACGCTCGAGCCAGGCTGGCTCATCCGGCTTCTCGCCGTGATCACGGACCCGAACATCGCCGTCATCCTGATGCTGGTCGGCGTCTATGGCCTCGTCTTCGAATTCACGAGCCCGGGCGCGGTCGCGCCCGGCGTGATCGGCACGATTTGCCTTCTGCTCGGACTCTATGCGCTCAATCTCCTGCCGATCAGCTATGCCGGCCTTGCCTTGATGCTGCTTGGCATCATCTTCCTGGTCGTCGAAGCCTTGAACCCGACTGTGGTCCTTGGGCTGGGAGGCGTGGCTGCGTTTCTGCTGGGCGCTGCAATGTTGCTCAGGATCGAGGGGCCCGGCTTCGAGATGTCGTGGGCCGTTATCGGCACCGCCGCCGTCCTGACGCTCGGCCTGGCGCTGTTGACCGGCAGCTATCTGTGGGCGGCCCGCAAGAACGTTCCGCGTGTTGGCGCACAGGCCATGCAGGGGCTGCCGGCGGAGGTCCTCGACTGGCAGGGCAGCGAGGGCCACGTGCTCGCCCGGGGCGAGCGCTGGCGGGCAAAAGCCGACGAACCGCTTGCAGTGGGCGACAGCGTCGAGGTGGCCGATGTCAGGGATCTTGTGCTGACGATACGGCGCCGCAATGTGAGAAGCGATGGAGCGAGGCAATGATCATCGGTTATGTGGCCTATCTGGCAGCAGCGCTCGTCGTGGTCATGTTCCTATCCGCGGCCATTCGCATCCTGCGGGAATATGAGCGCGGCGTGGTCTTCACGCTCGGCCGCTTCACCGGGGTCAAGGGCCCCGGCCTTATCATCCTCATCCCCTTCGTGCAGCAGATGGTGAAGGTCGACCTGCGAGTGGTGGTCCAGGACGTCCCGCCGCAGGACGTGATCTCGCGCGACAACGTCTCGGTGAAGGTCAACGCGGTGCTGTATTTTCGTATCGTCGACGCCGAGCGGGCGGTGATCCAGGTTGAAGACTTCATGACCGCCACCAACCAGCTGGCACAGACCACGTTGCGGTCGGTGCTCGGCAAGCATGAGCTCGATGAAATGCTGGCCGAACGTGACAAGCTCAACAGCGATATCCAGGAGATTCTCGACCAGCGCACCGATGCCTGGGGCATCAAGGTCTCCGATGTCGAGATCAAGCATGTCGACCTCAACGAGAACATGGTCCGCGCCATCGCCAAGCAGGCCGAGGCGGAACGGCTGCGGCGTGCGAAAGTGATCAATGCCGACGGCGAACAGCAGGCGGCGGCAAAGCTCGTCGAGGCCGGCAAGATGCTGGCCGAAGCACCGCAGGCCATGCAGCTACGCTATTTCGAGGCTCTCCATGACATCGCCGGTGAGCGCTCGTCGACGGTCGTGTTTCCGGTGCCGATGGATCTGCTCGGTCATTTCATCAAGCAGGGTGGTGGAGGCGGAGGCGGCTGAGCGCGTAATCTCCCCCCTCGAGGGGGAGATGGCCGCGAAGCGGCCAGAGGGGGTCGTCTCACATAGATCGCCGACGCCTTCCTCTACGAGAGACGGCGCTGACGCTCCACGCGCCGCGACCCACCCTCACCTCCGCCACGGCGGGACCGGCGCAAAGCGTTTGCCGATCCAGTCGGCGAAGGCACGTGTCTTGGCGGCTTGCCCCTTGGCCGAAGGCATGACGACATAGACGGCGCCCTCGTCGGCAAGCGTCCAGTCCTCCAGCACTGGCACCAGCCGGCCGTCGGCGAGCTCGCGTCCGACCAGCCAATCCGTGCTCATCATCAGTCCGACGCCTTGCACGGCGGCTTCGACCAGCACCTCGGCGTCGTCGGTGACCAGCGGCCCGGAGACCTCGATACTGACGCGCCGGCCCGAACTGTCGGTCATCTCCCAGGCCGGAAAGGTCTGGAAACCTGAGAAGCCCAGGCAACTGTGTTCCAGCAGTGCTTCAGGTTCAGTCGGCGTGCCCCGGCGGGCGAGGTAGGACGGCGCGGCGCACAGCAGCCGCCGGCGTGTCGCGACCTTACGCGCCACCAGCCGCGAATCCTGCAGCGCGCCGAGACGCACGGCGACATCGAAATTCTCGGCGACGAGATCGACGAAACGGTTGGAGAACTCGGCCTCGATACGAACGTCGGGAAATTCGGCGAGAAACTGCGGCAGCAGCGGCCCGATCCACATGCGCCCGAACGAGCCGGGCAGCGCCAGCCGCAGCACGCCGCGCGGCCCGCCGCCGGCATGCGCCGACGCGGCAGCCTCGGCCTCGTCGACCGCAGCCAGGATGGCGCGGACGCGAACGAGAAATTCCGAACCCGCCTCGGTTAGCGACACGCTTCGTGTCGTCCGGTGCAGCAGGCGCACGCCCAACCGCTCTTCCAGCGAGGCAAGGCGCCGCGACAGGATCGTCGCGTCGCGGCCGATGCGAGCAGCCGCCTTGGTGAAGGAGCGTGCTTCGGCGATTGCCGCGAAGGCGGCCATTTCGACCAATGCTGCCGGTTCGTGCGATTGCTGCATCAGGCGCAGAGCTCAAATGTAAAACACAAGGATTATATACCAATAGCGCAGCAGCTAGTTTCATTCAATCCCGGCCCGTCAATCGGCCATCAACCGGAGTGAGACATGAAAGCGATCGAACTGACTGCCCCGAGACTGGACGCGTTTCGCGCGGCCACCGTTCCCACGCCTGAACCGCAGCGCGGCGAAGTGCTGATCCGCCTGCGCGCCGCAAGCCTCAATTTTGTCGATGTCGCGATAGCGAGCGGCAACTATCCAGGTCCGAGCTTTCCGCTCATTCCCGTCGTCGACGGCGCCGGCGAGATCGTCGGCATCGGCGAGGGCGTGTCGAGGCTCGCCATCAACGACCGCGTCATCGCCCATGCAAAACCGCGCTGGATCGGCGGCCGTCCGCGGCCTTATGAGACCAGAGAGATGCGCGGGCTGACACTGCCCGGCTCGCTCGCCGAATACGTCGCGCTGCCGGCCAATGCCGTCGTGCCGATGCCGGCGCATCTGTCCTTCGAATCGGCAGCGACGCTGCCGATCGCCGGCACCACCGCGTGGAATGCGCTTCGCGCCGCCGATGTCGGGCCGGGGTCGGTCGTCGTCCTGCTCGGTACCGGCGGTGTCTCGATCCTGACCCTGCAGCTGGCCAAGGCAGCCGGCGCCACGGTCATCATCACCTCGTCGTCTGACGAAAAGCTGGCGCGCGCCAAGGCCTTGGGTGCGGATCATCTCATTAATTATCGTGAGACGCCGGACTGGGACGCCAAGGTGCTCGAGTTGACCGACGGGCTCGGCGCCGATCTGATCGTCGAAACCGCCGGCGCGGCTACCTTCGCCCGCTCCATCAATGCCGCGGCGCCCGGCGGCACGGTGTTCGCCATCGGCTTCGTCACCGGCGCCGAGGCCACCACGAACCTGCTGCCGATCATCATCAAGGCACTCAAGGTTGTGGGCAACAACACCGGTTCGGTATCCGACCTGTGCGACGCGGCGCGCGCCATCGGCGCCGCCCGTATCGATCCGGTCATCGACACGGTCTACAGCCAGCACCAGGCGACCGAGGCCTACGCCCACATGGCGGCCGGCGGCCGGCATTTCGGCAAGCTCGCGTTCAGTCTGTCGTGGTGAGCCTGAAAAAGGCAGAGCGTTGAAGCTGCCGATCTCCCCTCTCGTGGGGAGATCGGTCGTCACCTCGGCTTTCGCCAATCGCCAATGCGCCGACAGTCCCGACCTCCGCCTAAATCAGCTTCTCCAGCGTGATCGGCAGGTCCCGCACCCTTTTCCCGGTGGCGTGGAATACCGCGTTGGCGATCGCCGGCGCCACGCCGACAATGCCCAGCTCGCCGACCCCCTTGCCGCCAAGCGCCGAGGAATGCGGATCGGGAATACCGACCGAGATCACCTCGATGTCGGGAATGTCGGCATTGGTGGCGATGAGATAGTCGGCGAGATTGTTGTTGACGATGCGGCCGTGGCGGCGGTCGACGATGCCCTCCTCGAGCAGCGCCTGGCCGATGCCCATGATGATGCCGCCCTTCCATTGGCTTTCGGCGAGCTTGGGGTTGTAGAGCCGGCCCGAATCCAGCGCCGACACCACGCGGGAGACGCGAACCGTGCCAAAGTCCTCGTCGACGCGGACTTCGATGAAATGCGCGCACCAGCTGTGGCGGGAATAGTCGCCCTCGGTGTGCGGCAGCGCCATGGCTATGGTGGTGTAGTTCTTGTAGCGGTCCTCGACCGTCGAATTGGCCGGCATGGTGTCGCCCTTCGCCTCGATATGCTCGCGCCCGACGCTGCTGAGCAGTTCGGCGATGGAAACTTCGGGGCCGTTGCCGCGCGGTGAAGCGACGCGGCCATTGGCGACGACGAGCGTGTTGGCCTGCAGTGCATGGAACGGCGAAGCCGGATCGCTGATGGCGAGCCCGATCAGTTGGTCGAGCGCGGCACTCGCCGCCTTGTGGACGGCGCCGGTCATCACCCCGGCCAGCCGCGAACCGCCGGTGACGCCGGCACGGGCATAGCGGGAATCGCCAAGCTTGACGACGACGTTTTCCGCCGGCACGCCCACCACCTCGGCGGCGGTCTGCGCCAGGATCGTGTAGGTGCCCTGCCCCATGTCGATCGATGAGCTTTCGACCTCGACCGAGCCGTCGGCGAGAATGCGCACGACCGCCTCGCCATAGGCGCGCCGCACCGGGTAGGTGCCTGCCGCGACACCCCAGCCGATCAGCTGGTTGCCGTCGCGCATCGAACGCGGCCGGGGGTTCCGCTTCGACCAGCCAAAGGCTTCGGCGCCGGCCGCGAAGGCCTCACGCAGTTGCCGTGTCGACCACGGCTTCTTCGCATGCGGATCCTGCTCGGCATAGTTCCTGAGACGGATTTCCAGCGGGTCGATACCGACCTCGTAGGCGAGCTCGTCGATGGCGCTTTCGATGCCGAAGGCGCTCGGGTTCTCGCCCGGCGCGCGCAATGCCCCCGGCACCACCGTGTTGACCCGCACGACGTTCTGCCGCGACGAGAAATTCGGCGTCGCGTACATGACCGAGGTGACCGAGCCGAGCGGCTCGACCCACATGCCGTCGACCGAGGTCTCGTTGACGCCGCGATGCACGATCGACTGGATCTGGCCCTCCGCGTTGGCGCCGAGCGCCACGGTCTGGCGCGTCGCCGCCCGTCCGCCATAGGCGGTGAAGGTCTGCGGCCTGGTGACCGCCAGCTTCACCGGCCGTCCCAGCATTTTCGCGGCGACTGCCGCTACAGCGCCGTAGCCATAGGCAAACGCCTTGGAGCCGAAGCCGCCGCCAATATAGGGCGAGACCAGTCGTACATTCTCGAACGGCACGCCGAACCATTCGGCATAGGTCCGCGCCATGCCGTCGAGCCATTGGCTCGGCTCCCAGACCGTCAACTGGTCGCCCTGCCACTTTGCGATCAGGCCATGCGGCTCCATCGGCGCCTGGTATTCGCGCGGCGTGTTGTAGGCGTTGCAGATCCTGACCGGAGCCGAGGCGAACGCTGTCTCCGCTTCGCCCCATTCCTTGGTCATCGCATCGACGGGGATGCCGTCGCCGGCCTTTGGATCGCTGAGGTCGACGATCGCCGGCGCCTCGTCATAGGCGATCTTGACCAGCGCCGCGGCGGCGACCGCCTGCTCGAAACTCTCGGCCACCACCGCCGCGACATGCTGGCCGCTGAAGGTGATGTCGCGCGCCAGCGGGCAATAGGCGACGTCCGGCGGCGGCGTGCCCAGCCAGTCCGTTGCGGTTCTCAGCGGCAGGATATTGTCGGGCGTCAGCACCAGCAGCACGCCGGGCGACGCCTTGGCCGCGGCCGTGTCGATCGAACGCACCCGGCCGGCGGCAATGGTGCTCTCGACCAGCACCGCATGGGTAAGCCCCTCGAGCTGCTGCTCGACGGCGTATTTGGCGGCACCGGTGATCTTGGCCGGGCCGTCGACGCGCGACAGCCGGCCGCCGACCTGGTCGGCGAGGACGGCACCGTCCGAAGCGTCGCCGCGTTTGGCATCGCCGGGTCTTGTTCTCAACTCGTGAACGGTCATGCCGTTTCTCCCATTTTGAAGATGGCGCGGGCGACGACGCGCGGCGCCAGTTCGATCTTGTAGTGGTTGGCGCCATGGTCGACGGCGCCCTCGACGGCGAGCAGGCTGGCCTGCCTGACGACCTCCGGCTCGAGCACTTTGCCTTTCAGCGCCTCTTCGACGGCAAGGGCGCGCCATGGCTTGGTGGCGACGCCGCCAAGCGCGACGCGCAGATCGCGGATCGTCCTTCCGTCGGCCTCGAATTCGATGCCGACCGCGGCACTTGCCGCGGCGAATTCATAGGACTGGCGGTCGCGGACCTTGAGATAGGTCGAGCGGCGGGCGGCCGCCGAAGCGGGAATGCCGATCGCGGTGATCATCTCGCCGGGCTCGATCGCATGTTCCCTTTCGGGCGTGCTGCCCGGCAACAGGAAAAAATCATCGACGGCGATCTGACGGTCGCCGAGATGGACGATCGCGTCGAAGGCGACGAGTGCAACCGCCAGGTCGCCGGGATAGGTGGCGACGCAGGCCTCGCTGGTGCCGAGCACGGCATGGCCGCGGGTGACGCCGCCAATCGCCGAGCAGCCGCTGCCGGGCGAGCGCTTGTTGCAAGCGGGGAAATTTGCCGGATCGCGGAAATAGGGGCAGCGTGTACGCTGCATCAGATTGCCGCCGATCGTCGCCATGTTGCGCAGCTGCGCCGATGCCGCCTGCCACAATGCTTCCGAGACTGCGGGGAACCGGCTCTTGATATCGGCATGGTCGGCGACGCGGCTCATCCTGGCCAGCGCGCCGATCGTGGCGCCCCGGTCATCAACGGCAATCGTGTCCAGTCCTTTGAGATGGGTGATGTCGACCACGGTCTCGGGTTCGGCAACGCCGCATTTCGCGAGATCGACAAGCGTCGTGCCGCCGGCCAGAAGCATGGCGCCGGGAAGTGCTGCTGCCTCACGGGCTGCATCGACGGAGCCGGCGCGGAGATACGAAAAGTCCCTCATGACGCGGCCTCCATGGCCGCCTGGCGCACGGCGGCGACGATATGCGGATAGGCGCCGCAGCGGCAGAGATTGCCGGCCATGTATTCGCGGATCTCCTCATCCGAGCCGGCATGGCCTTCGCGAATGCAGGCGACCGCCGACATGATCTGGCCCGGCGTGCAATAGCCGCACTGGAAGGCATCCTGTTCGAGGAAGGCGGCCTGCACCGCATGCAGCGTGCCATCCTCCCCGGCAAGCCCTTCGATGGTGGTGATGTCCCTGCTTTCAGCCTGAGTGGCAAGCGTTAGGCAGGCCAGCACGCGCTGGCCGTCGATATGAACGGTGCAGGCGCCGCACTGGCCCTGGTCGCAGCCCTTCTTGGTGCCGGTCAGCCCGAGATGGTCGCGCAAGGCGTCGAGCAGGGTAACGCGCGGTTCGACCTCCAGCTCATGTCGATGTCCGTTGATTCGAAGTTGGATTGGAGTTCGGGTTTTGCTTGTCATGGGGCGTCTGGCTCCAGTTGCTTGACGCGGGAGGGGATGATCTGGTGCCCGGCCGGCGAGCGGCAAGATCAGCTTATGGCTAGGTGAAGGCTATCTTCCCCTTGGGGGAAGTGCCCGGCAGGGCAGAGGGGGTCGGTTCGACTTGGCGCGAGCTCCGGGAGGGCTGCGGCTTGGGAGGTCGAAAGACGTGACATACCCGATCCCGTGATTACATGAGAAAGGCGCTCCACAATCGGAGGCGCCTCCGCTTATTACCTAAGGGCCTGCTCCGCCCTGTTCAAGCCCCGGATCGAAAATGATCAAAATTGGAGGAAATTGGCAGGGCAGCCGGCCGTCATGTCTGGAGACAAAAAAGCACCACCGGCCCAAGCCGGTGGTGCTCTCTGAACTGTCTGTAGGGGCAGGACAGTCCAATGATCCTGAGGGGATCGTGCTCAACATGGGCTCATTTTTGCCCCACGGCATCGGCCGAACAGATGACGAGTGCCGGCCGCGAGGAAATATCCTCCGTCGTCATCCACCGGACGTCATCCACGGGCCGTGCACCGGAGGCGGGCAAGATGCCTCGCCTGCCGGAACGCCGGCCCAGACTCGATCCTGTGATTATATTTACTTGCGATTATATTTGTCGGAGACGTAACGAAGGTGGAAGCGTCTGCGTTCTTGAAACGGGGCCTGCCTATCCGGGTATGCTTCGGATCAGCACTGGAGAAAAAATTGGCCGCGGAGCCGCCCGTCATTTCTGGAGACAAAACCGAAGCCGCCGTTGCAAAACCGCTGCGCGCCGACGCGCAGCGCAACCGCGATGCGCTGGTCGAGGTCGCGGCAAAAGCCTTTGCCGCGCAAGGCGTCGATGCCTCGCTGGAGGAGATTGCGCGCCAGGCCGGCGTCGGCATCGGCACGCTCTACCGGCATTTCCCAACCCGCGAGCACCTGGTCGAGGTGGTTTATCGGCGCGAAGTGGAAGGACTGTGCCAGGCGGCCGACGAACTCGCCCACGATCATGCGCCCGACATGGCGCTCGAACAATGGATGCAGCGCTTCGTCGACTACATCGCCACCAAGCGCGGGCTGTCGACAAGCCTGCGCATCCTGCTCACGACCAACTCAACCCTGTTCTCCGACGTTTCCGGCAGGGTGACACTCGCCTTGCGGCGGCTGATCGATGCTGCGGTCGCCGACGGCTCGATCCGCGGCGATGTCGATGCCTCCGACGTGCTGCATGCGCTGGGCGGCATCTATTCGGCCCCGGACACCAAGGACTGGCGCGACCGCTCGCGCCGATTGGTGTCGCTGCTGATGGATGGGCTGCGGTTTGGAGCGGCCAAATCCGACCCATCCAAGGAATAACGAATGCAGTGACTGTCCTTATTTCAGCGAGATGCTCATACCGCTGAGATCGGCATTGACTTGCAGGCCTACCTGCCTGCCCGTGAGTTCGAGTTGGGCGCCCTTGTCATTTGTCATGACGATCACCTGGGCTCCTTTGCCGAGCGCGCCGCCACCGCCCGCTGCACCGTACACCCCCGTCACATCCCGGGCGCGGCGTATGTGGCGCACGGTACCTTTGAAATAGGTCTTGGAGGCGCCGAAGGCGAGGCCGCCCGAGATGCCGCCGACCGAGATGGGATATCGGCGACCATGGAAGGTCAGTGTGCCCTCGCCTCCGGAGCCGCCGATGAAAAAGGCCGCCTTGTAGACGGCGAAGCGGATCGTACCGCTGTCGGCATGCGCGACGCTGGCAAAGCTAACTGCCGCCGCAGCGATGACGGCAACTGCGACTGAACGAAATCTGGACGAAATCTTCATGATGAGAACTCCTCAAGATCGCCGCATGCCCAGCCGGCCGGGCACGTCGGCGTCGTATCAAAGTCATAGCTGAACAGTCTCGCCGGTCATTGGTTCCAAGCACGCGGCCTGAATCCGGCTGCGAGAAGACCGCCACGAAACGAGGCGGATGGCGAGCGTAGTCCTGGCTGTAAGAACAGTGGCCGAATGGTGGGGATGATCGTAGGTGTTGAGGCGGAATGGTATTAGTCTGCGCTGTCTGGGGTTTCGGGAGCGCGGCAAAGCAATGGACTTCAACTCACGCCATGGCTACCTGCTGATCGGTGGCCTGATCCTGGTCGGCGCCGGGCTCCTGGTCGTTTCGCTGATCGTCAATCTTCGCGTGGCGCACAGTGTGCGTGACGACGTACGCCATCGTGAAAAGCTGCTGGAATATTATCGCAATATCTTTTCGCAGCTGGGCGTGATCCTGATCGGAATTGGCGTGTCCCTGTTCATCTTCTTTTTTCAGCAGAATTATCAGGACCAGCGCAAACGCGAAACGGAGATCCAGCAGGTTCTCGCCAAACTGGCGGCGCGTGTTGCCCGCGGCAGCGCTGTCGTGGAGGCCCTCGGCGAATTCGACGCGCTGCTGGATGATGGCGGTGCCTATGTCAGTCCGGAACACGGCGGAAACAATGCCGCCGTCAGCGCCCACGGAACGGCGCTCGCCAAGCAGGTTTCGCAGATCCTTCTGGTCGAGCGCGACGTCGATGTTCAGGGGTTCGATATCCTGAATCTGTCACGCGATTTCGAAGCATCGTTCGTCGTCAACGAGCTCAACCCAACGCTATGGTTCAACATCGTCCGGGACGAGAGCGATATCAAATATGCCACTACCCAGATCGGCCTGGATTACAAGGACCTGCAGGATGCGATCGGCGGCGGGCCGATCGAGGTTGCGATCGCCAATCCCGAAAAGGAGCGGAAGATCAAGCAGGAGGTGCTCGACGTCTTTTATGATGCCGACCTCCTGCGCCAGCGCAGCAGGCGGTTTCTCGGCCGCGCGTGCTGGCTTTTCAGCAACGGGCGCGGCTTCGTCAAGCTTGCACCGGCCAATGAAATCGAAGCCGATGCCAGATCGCACCAGGAATGGCTCGACCGGTCGAAACCCTTCCTGACGCAGTTGAAGTCGGGAAGCGGCGATTGCTTCAAATTGCTCCAGTTCGGCCCGGCGTCTTTGAGTTGAGCGCGGCGTCGTGAGTTGAGAACGCGCCGGCGGCACGGTTCAATTTGAGTCCGGCGGCCTGGGAGCAAAACTCGATCAACTGGCTGCCGCCAAATGGCCGAGATGGATGGAAAGCGGACCTACTCGGCATTCGCATTGCGACTGAACACCTCGGCAGGAACTCGCAACTCCTCGGATTGTACGGCGGCAGGATACCCTGGAGCGGAAAATTTGATGCAGACGTCGCGCTTGTCCCTCTTGAGGTCGTAGGCGCCGAACTCTGCAAGGAAGGTGTCGCTGTATCGGATGCCGGATTCAGGATGTCGTGCCACGAGATAGATGTCGTATTGTTGGCGCTGACGAGTTTCAAACGGCCCGAATGCGATGACTTTCGAGTCCTTTTGGCCGGAGGCAGGGCATAGCCGTGCGAGCAGATAGACGTGCTCTCTGCTCGACCTTTCCAAATATTGTGTGATGTCGATGGTAGATGACACCTCCACCTTGAAATACTCTCCGTATGGAAGCTGCTTGCCAAGACTGGTCGGGGGTCTTCCTTCCACCACGCCTTGGTATTTCAACGAGCCGAGTCCCGCGCAACCAGAGAGGGACAGAGCTATGACGGCATAGAGAGCACGTACCCTCAACATCATGGAACTTTCACAACCTTCGCGCACGACAGTTCCGGCTGACGTTTGCCGGAATTACTGGATGTCCGCAATGGGGTCGAACTCGGTCGTTCGGATTGGTTGGGTGCTGACCCCTAGTCCCCCACGCGCTGCAGCGTACCGAGATGATTGTCGTCGAGAAATTCGATGGTCATGGTTGACGCCTTGCCGTCGGGGCCGACGGCAAAGCTGACGGCCGAGGGCCTGTCCGGCATCTCGGCATCGGGGAAGGTCACGAAGAGGTCGCGGTCGAAATGCTTCAGCGAATAGGACCGCGCGCCGGCGGGCCCGACCTTGAGGACAAGAGTGTCTCCTTCGCCCGACACAATAGCTTCGCCGAAGAAGTCGTTGAAGTAACGGCCTTCATAGGCACTGGCCGGCTCGGCCGGACTTGCTGGAGAGGGTGACGCGGCATAGGTAGCCTTGGCCGCCGCAATCACCGGGCCGAACATGCTCGCATAGATATTATTCCATGCCTTTACCTTATCCTTCCCCAGCGTTCCGTCGAAAACGAGATCGGCGAAGCTGTCGGACAGCCCCTCCGGCACGCCTGTCGGAAAGGCGTTGGCGACGACGACGATGCCAAGCTTCTCCTCGGGGAAGAGCATCACCAGGCTGCGTGCGCCGGCGCTGAAGGCGCCCGCGTGACCCCAGATCAGCCCGTGCCGGCCGAATTCGATATTCCAGCCGAGGCCGTAGAAGGCCTCGCCTCCGGAGACGGGATTCTTGCCGCGAGCCGTCAAGGGAATATGTGTCTGGTCCAGCGCATCGGCGGCAATGAGTCTCTTGCCGGCATAGACCCCGTTGCCGAGCACAAGGCGCATCCATTGCGAGAGGTCGCGTGCGGTGGAACTGACGCCGCCTGCTGGCGCCTGCGCATCCGGATAGCGCTGGACTTTCGCGGTCCAGGCGCCATCGATTTTGGCGTGAAGCTCGGCGCGGTTGGCGTGCTTGATGAAGTCCGAATGACGGGAGCTGGTCGAGGCCATTCCAAGCGGACGATAGAGCTTCTCTTCGGCGACCTTTTCCCATGATTTACCCGTCGGCTTCGCGGCCGCGACGGCACCCTCGGTCAGTCCGAAATTGCTGTAGGAATAACCCGCACGAAAGCTCGATGACGGCGACACGAACCGCAGCCGGCGCAGGATCTCCGCGCGGTCATAGCCGATGTCCTCGAGGTCGTCGCCGGCGGTGCCGGGAAGCCCGCCGCGGTGCGCAAACAGGTCGCGGACCGTGAGTTCGCTGGTTGGATAGGGCTGAGCGAGCCGGAAAGCCGGATCGAGGTCGGCGATCTTGGAATCCCACGAAGCGATCCCGTCGCTGACCAGCGCCGCCACGACGGTGGCGGAGACCGGCTTGGAGAGCGAGGCAATCTGGAAGACCGTGTCAGCATCGACGATCTCCGGTTTTCCGGCTTCGCGATGCCCGAACCCCTTGAGGAAGATCACCTCGTCGCCGTGCACGACGCCGATGGCCAGACCGGGCACGCTACCATCCGCGACGACGCCTTCGGCCAGCAATTCGAGCTTCGCAATGGCCGCGGCGATCCTGTCGGGTGGGATGGTATCGGCCGACGCCGCTTTCGGCGAAAGCGTAATGAGGGCGATGAAGGCCAACATCCTCCACCGGAGGTGATTCCGGTTTGTGAACAGCCGCATGCTCAGCCCCTCCGCTTCACCGGCGTGCACTATTGCAGGCCGACGCAGCGAAGGCCAGCCTCACGCTCGACCCGCGATCCTTTGACGGATATCCGCTTCACACCAGTCGAAATTCAGACAGCCGCGCCTGAGCTACGAAGCAGCGCGCAGGCGAAGGCGCCGCCTGCTGGCGCGGGCCTTCTCCGCCACCGCGGCGGTGATCTCGACCACGCCGTCTTCACGCGGTCTGGCGTTGGTGGCCTTGTGGAGCCGCTCATAGGGCAACAGTTCCTTGACCCGGGCTTGAAGCGACGCGACTTCGGCTCGCAGATCCTCGCATTCCTGCCGCTGGACGTCGAACTGTATCTGTTCGGATGCCTGCTGCAGGGAAAGCTGCGAAAAATTCGCGCTGACCGCGGAAAGGTTCATCTTGTCGTGTTCGCTCTCCTTCGTGAGAGCGGACAATTTTTGCTCGACAATTTGCTTTTCGGCCACCGCGTCGCTCGCTTGAGCCTTGAGCCTGGCGATCTCGGTGACGGCTTCGCTGTTGTGGTTGGAGGCGGCTTCCAGCCGCGATCGAAGGTCCTCGATTTCAGAACGCAAGCCGGTCATCTCCGCGACACTGCGTGCAAGCTCGGCTTCCCTGTCACCGTCCCTGAGGCGGGCCGCTTCCGTTATTTCCGATAGCTTCGTCTGCGCCATATCGAGCGATTTCTGCAGCCGCATTTCCTCTTTCTCGCTCTTGCCAAGCGCGGCCAGCAGTTCGGAAACCTGCGCGGCGTCATTGGCATGGACGGTCGAGAGTTCGTCCAGCCTGTGCCGCGCCTCGGCCTCCCGTTTCAGCGCCTTGTCGAGATCGATCGACAGACTGACATGCTTCTCCCGCAGCATCTCGTTCTCGCGCGAGCGTCTGTTGGCCTCGACCGCTCTGGCCGAGAGCGTTTTGACAAGCTCGCCGAACTCGGCCTCGCGTTTTGCGCTCGCATTGCCTGCCACGACGAGTTCCAGCCTTGCCGCCGCCAGCGCGCCGCGAAGTGCTTCCTTGTCCTCGACCAGGCTCGCCTCGTGCTGCTGCAGGGCCTCGATAGCGCTGTCGCGCTCGCGCTGCTTTCTGGTCGCTTCGTGGAGCTGTTCGGACAGCACTCTTTGCTGCGCGGTCAGGCCGGTATTTGCCAGCTCCAATTCGTTGGCGCGAAGAATGTCGCCGTGGAGCAGTTTTAGAAATTCGCCCGTCAGATGATGCGAGGTCGCGATCTCCGACAGTTTCGCATTGATCTCCCCCAGATACTCCTGCGCGTCGTGAAAGAGCCCATCGACCGCACTTAAGGCAGCCAGCCGGGTTTGCGTATGGGGGGACAGCCGTCGTGCGGTCTCGAAGGCGTCCGCATTGGCCTCGAGCTGCGAGTTGTCATCCGTTGCCGGGAGATTCTCATCCGATACAGTTTCATCCGGCACAGTGACGTCGTTCAGCGGCGACTGATCGTCCACATTGAGACATTCGCTAAACGCATCCGCCAAATCGGTTTCGAGTTCCTTGAACGCTCTCTCCACAGTCTCGGCACGCTTGATCAAACCTTTGAAATTCATGACCGAATATCCCTCTCGTGCAGCGCCGTTAAGGAGCGGATTTTCAACACTTGACCCTCGCCTCCCCCGAATGCGGGTTCATCTCCTGACGTGCGCTCTGGCCGACGCACGCTAGGGACAGGCTTGGCCACTGTCCTCGTGTGTTTGAATGACGCATAGCCGTGTTCTGCCGCGCTCCATACCCGAGGCGTTGGCACCGCTCGAAAAATGCCCACTCATTTCACCCGAAACGGATATGAAGCGGCGCAAGCATGAGGATCGCCTGGTGGCTGTTGTACGGATCGGCCGAGCGCCTCGGTGCTCTGCAGCAGCTACAAGTCACACTTGGACGAGGCGCGTTACGGCCGGAAGGCCTGACCTAATAAATGATTGTGTTGAATACGTTTCGCTGATTAGCTGCTGTGCATTGACCAGGGACAAGACCGATAAATGTTGTCCCGGGAGGACCGCGATGCCGGTGCTTGAGGTTTGCCACGTCTCCAAGAATTTCGGGGCTATCCAGGCCCTGACTGACGTCAGCTTCCAGGTGGAGCGAGGCGAAGTCGTTGGTCTGATGGGGGACAACGGCGCCGGCAAGTCGACGATAGTCAAGACTGTGGCCGGGAATTTTCCTCCGAGCGACGGCGAAATTGTAGTCGAGGGCGAGGTGTGCCACTTCCACCAGCCTGTGCAGGCCCGCGCCAAGGGGATCGAAGTTGTTTATCAGGACCTGGCGCTCGCCGATAATCTGACGGCCGCGCAGAACGTCTTTCTGGGGCGCGAGATCAAGAAAGGCTTCTGGCCGATCAGGATTCTTGACAAGCAGGCGATGATCGATCGCTCGGCAGCGCTGTTCAAGGAACTCAAATCGGAAACCCGGCCGCGCGACCTCGTCAGGAAGATGTCGGGTGGGCAGCGCCAGGCGGTCGCCATCGCGCGGACCCGGCTTTCAAATGCCAAGCTGGTGCTGATGGACGAACCAACGGCCGCCATCTCCGTGCGCCAGGTGGCGGAAGTACTCGAACTGATCCGACGCCTCAAAGCACAAGGAGTCGGCGTCATGCTGATCAGTCACCGAATGCCTGACGTGTTCGCCGTGGCAGATCGCATTATCGTCCTCAGGCGGGGCTCGAAAGTTGCCGACAAGCCAGCCGACAAAACATCGCCCGAGGAAATCACTGGACTGATAACGGGGGCCATCCGTGGCGAATAGTGTTCAGGAGTCAGTTGGCGTTCAGGGCTCAGTCGAAGAACATGGCCGGCCGGTAATGTCGGATTTCGTCCCGACCAAGGAAAAAACAGTTCTCCAACGGGTGATTTCAAGTCAGCCCTTCTGGGTGATGATCGCGCTCATCGCGCTCGTCATGTTGATGACTGCGATGGAGCCGAGCTTCGGCACGTCTGAAAACGTCGCCAATGTGACGCGCAATTTCGCACCTTTCGGCATCATGGCACTTGGCATGACGATCGTCATCATCACCGGCGGTATCGATCTGTCGGTCGGCTCCGTCATGGGTCTCGTGGTCATCGTCGCCGGCCTGTTCCTCACCTGGCATTATCCCTGGTACGTCGCCTTCGCCATGGGCCTTTTCTCCGGTCTGGCCTGTGGCGCGGTCAACGGATTCTTTGTCGCCTATGTCGGGATGCCGTCCTTTGTGGTCACCCTCGGTATGCTGTCCGTCGCGCGCTCGCTGGCGGTCGTATTCTCGGCCAACCAGATGCTCTACCAGTTCGGGCCCGATGCTCCGATCGTGAAGGCAATCGGTCAGTGGAAATGGCCGCGGCATGGTCCGAACGACTGGGCACCGCATTGGATACCAGAACTGTCGTCACAATTCTGGACCATGGTGATCTTGGCCCTGATTCTCGGCTTCGTATTCAACTTCACAGCCTGGGCCCGGCATCTCTTCGCCATCGGCGGCAATGAGGAGGCGGCACGGCTCACCGGCGTTCCGGTCAACTGGATTAAATTCCAGGCCTATGTCTTCTCGGCTTTCACCGCCGCGCTCGCCTCGCTCCTGCTCCTTGGCTATAACGGCTCGGCCATCAATGCCATGGGCCAGGGCTACGAGCTGCGCGTGATCGCCGCGACAGTCATTGGCGGCGCCAGTCTCATGGGCGGCGCCGGCACGGCCTTCGGTGCGATCATCGGTTCGGCCTTCCTCGAGGTGATCAGGAATGCGCTGCTGATGGCCGGCATCGATTCAAACTGGCAGGGTGCCTTCGTCGGCGCCTTCATCGTTCTTGCGGTTCTCTTGGGCATGCAAACCGGCGGCAAATCGATTCTCGCCGCGTCGCTGGCAGTCTTGATGCCCAAAAAACGCCGCTAGAAACCCGCCGGCGGGAGGCTTGCGGGACATCACACCAAGGAGGAGAACGTCACATGAAAAAACATCTGCTCACGGCCGCCGTCGCGCTTGGCGCAATGGTGCTCGCCGTTTCCGGCGCCCAGGCGAAATACACCTTCGCCCTGGTGCCGAAGAACATGAACAATCCTTTCTTCGACCAGGCACGCGACGGCTGCAAGAAAGCCGAGGCCGAATCCAATGGCGCCGTGGAGTGCATGTATATCGGCCCCGGCGAGCATGGTGGTGGCGACGAGCAGGTGCAGATCGTGCAGGACCTCGTGGCCAAGAAGGTGGACGGCATCGCCGTGTCGCCATCGAACGCCGCGGCGATGGCGGTTGCGCTGCAGGCCGCCAAGGAAGCCGGCATCCCGGTCCTCACCTGGGATTCCGACCTCCTGCCCGAGAACAAAGATCTTCGCGTCGCCTATATCGGCACGCACAATTATGAGATCGGCGAGAACCTCGCCAAGCTTGTCATGCAGATCAAGCCCAAAGGCGGCACGATCTGCATCCAGTCCGGCGGCGCCGCGGCGGCCAACCACAACGAGCGCATGCAGGGCATTCGCGATACACTTTCGGGCACCAAATCGGCGGCCTCGCCCGGGGATCGGCTGACGGGCCAGAACGGCTGGACTGAAATCGAAGGCTGTCCGCTCTACACCAACGATGATTTCCCGCTTTCGGTGCAACAGTTCGAGGATATCATGGCGAAAAACCCGAACCTCGACGCATTCGTCCCGACCGGTGGCTTCCCGCAGTTCATTCCCGATGCCAACCGCGCCGCGGTCGCACCGTACAAGGACAAGATCGCCTCGAAAGCCCTGGCCCTTGTCGTTGCCGACACGCTTCCGGTACAGATCGACCAGATGAAGGAAGGTTTCTCCCTTGGCCAGGTCGGCCAGCGGCCGTTCGAGATGGGCTACAAGACGATGATGGCGCTGAAGGAAATGAAGGAGGGCAAGGCTCCGCCGGCCGACCCGACCTACACAGGCCTCGATGTCTGCACTCCGGAGACAGCCGACACTTGCGTCGCCAAATAGTGCTTTTGGGCGGGAGGAAACTCCCGCCCTTTTCATAGGGGATCTCAATGCCGGAATTGTTCTCGCTCAAGGGCCGTGTCGCATTGGTCACGGGTGCCTCGCGTGGTCTTGGTTTTGCCATGGCCAAGGCACTTGCGGAAAACGGCGCGACGGTGATCGTCAATGCGCGCGACATGGCCGCCCTTTCCGCGGCCGCCGAAAGGATCGGTGCAGAAGCCCTGCCGTTCGATGTCACCGACGCGGCGATCTCAAGGGCGTCGCTCGAAGGAATCGTCGAACGCCACGGCCGCCTCGATATTCTGGTCAACAACGCCGGCATCCAGCATCGGAAACCGCTGGTCGAATGGCAGGACGAGGATTTCAACCATGTGGTTGCCGTCAATCTGTCGGCTTGCTTCCGCATGATGCGCGACGCGGTGCGCCTGATGCTGCCAAACAAGTTCGGGCGCATAATAAACACCGGATCGGTCGCAGCGATCCTTGGCCGTCCCACCATTCACGCCTATGTGGCGGCAAAGGCGGGGCTGCACGGGCTGACACGCTCCACTGCCGCTGAGCTGGGCCGTCACGGCATCACCGTCAACGCGATCGCCCCCGGCTATTTCGCCACCGAGCTCAACACCGCACTTATGCGCGACGAGGCCTTCACCAAATGGGTCGAGGCACGAACCCCCGCGGGCCGCTGGGCCCAGCCTGAGGAGCTCGGCGGAGCCGTGGTGTTTCTCGCCTCCGACGCTGCCGCTTACGTCAACGGGCACGTGCTCGCGGTTGACGGCGGGCTATCGGTTTCCCTGTGATTTCAACCGGTGACACCGTGCCGGCAGGGCGTGCCTGCTAGCCGCCTGAAATGACGACTTGCTGCATCCGCTGCTGGCCCGGTCCCCTGCACGGACGCCGACGCCAGACGATTGGATGACGCGCCGTATTGCAGCCGCCGACTTTCGATTCGCAACGGGTTATTTCGACGTCCGGCGGCATCGATGCTTGATGCCGCCAATATTTCATTCCACACACCGGTCACGATGAGAGACGACATACGGGATCAGCGCCGGGTATTCGGGTGGGCCTTGCCTGCCTCCGCGGTCGTGCATTTGCTCGCCGCCGCGCTTCTTTTGTCCGCACTGCCGCTGTCGCCCCCGCAGCCGCAGAAGGAGCAGGCCATCGCAGTGGATATCGTGCCGCCGCCTAAACCGCCGGAAAAAACCAAACCTCCTTCCCCCGCTGAACCGCCCAAGCCGGAAAAGCAGCCGGAAGCCAAGGTCGAGACGCCGACGAGCCGTGAGGTCACCGCGCAGAGACCTGTCTTCCAATTCGGTGAGAAGGACGCCGGTCCTCGCAAGTCTCTGGACGGCAACAGTGCGGAGGATGGTTCGGAACAATCGCTAGCGCCGCAAGTTCCCAGTAACCAGGATCTTGCACAGCCACCTGCCGTGACAGCGGTCGAGGGGAAAGACCAGGCTCCGTCGCCTGGCGCATCCGCGCCGCCTAAGCCCAAGCCAGCGAACGTCAAGGAGCAAAAACCCTTGAAGCTTCAGCAAGCCAAGACGTTGTTCTCGGAAGCAGCAACCGGTGATCCGATAGCGACAAGCGCAATGGGCAATATACCCCGCCCCGTGCGGATCGGTCAGCTCTGCCTCACGGAATTGCGCGAACAGTTGCGCCGCGCCTCGCCCCCCTATTTTCCCGACCTCTTGCGTTCATTCAGGCTGAAGGAAGGCACTATCATGCAAGTTCCCAGGACCGCCTTCCGTGCCAACGGGCAGTGGTACGATTTGAGCTATCGTTGCGAGGTCGATCCGGACGCGACGAAAGTCATTTCCTTCGCCTTCCGTGTCGGAGATCCGGTGCCGCGCAGCGAATGGAAGCGCCGCGGGCTACCCGCCGAATAGGTGGTCGAGGCCACGGAGGCTGGCTGGCCGGCGCCATCAAATCCGGCCGGCGATGTCTTCGCGCGCTCCGGGCTGCCGAACCAACACGCGCGAAAAGTGGCTTTCGTCAGCGGCCGCCGAAGTCTAGCATACGGCTTTGGGAGGAGGCTTCGATGACTTCAAGTTTCAACGTTCATCATGCTGCCGGCTATGAGCAGCTCATGGGCCGCTGGAGCCAAAGACTCGCGCCGCTGTTCATCGACTTCGTGGGGCTTGCCGACGGCGAAAACATCCTCGACGTCGGTTGCGGTACCGGCAGCCTGACCTTCGCGCTCGTCAAGGCCGCTGACCTCGGCGAGGTCGCGGCGATCGACTTTTCGGCCGTTTTCGTCGAGGAGGCAATCCGGCGCAACACCGATCCGCGGATAAAAATCCGTCAGGCGGATGCCTGCGCCCTGCCCTTTGAGGATGGCGCGTTCGACCGTGCCCTGGCCCTGCTCGTGCTCCATTTCGTGCCCGAAGCCGGCAAGGCAGTCGCCGAGATGCGCCGCGTCGTGCGGCCGGGCGGCGTCGTCGCGGCGACGGTATGGGACCATCTCGGCGGCATGCCGGGGATGCGCATGATGATCGACACGGTGGCGGTGCTCAGTGAAGGCGGACGCCAGCTGCGTGCCCGCTATTGCACGCAGCCGATGATGCAGCCGGGTGAAATGAAACGGACCTTTGTCGAACAGGGTCTCCGCGACGTTACGGAAACCGAGTTGATGATCCGCATGAACTACCAAAATTTCGATGATTACTGGGCGCCGATTGCCGCCGGCGAAGGGCCGCTCGGCAAATATGTGGCCGCGCTCGACCCGGAAGAGCGGGCGCGCACCGACGCCGCCATGCGCGACGCTTACGAGGCCGGCCGGCCCGACGGCCCGAGGTCCTTTGCCAATGTCGCCTGGGCCTGCCGCGGCGTCGTTGCCTGACGTTGGCGCTAATGCATGCCGCGCAAAAAGCGCATCGCATGAGGCCGATCGAACGCGACGCGCTTTAGCCGATCCCGTAGACCAGCCCGACGCGGCCGTCCGAAAGCTGTTCGACCTTGCGCAGTTCGAGCCCACGACGATTTTTCGCCGTCCCAAACAGCGCCTTTCCGTCACCGGCGAGCAGCGGATAGACGATCAGCCTGAGTTCATCGACCAGCCCGGCATCGATAAGGCTCGCGGTAATTCGGGCGCCGCCCATAAGGTAGATGTCCTTGCCGGGCTGCTGTTTCAGCGCAGCGATATCCTCGAAATTCCGCACGAAGCGCGTCTTTGGCCAGGCCGCCGAAGTCATTGTGTTCGACAGCACATAATGCGGCGTCTGCGCGGCGAAGCTGGCCCATTCGAGCTCGGCCGGCTTCGGTAACTTGCCGGTCATCGGCAGCGGCTTGTCGGGCTCGTTCTGGATGGCGCTCCAGTAGCGCTCGTAGCCGGCATACATGACGCTGCCAAGCAGGCAAGCGTCGATTTGCGGCGTCAGGCCGTATTCGTCCGACCACGCGTCGACCCAATCGGCATAGCCCTCGGGCCCCTCCATCTTGCCGTCGACGGAAATTTTCATTCCAGCGATCAATTTGCGCATGACTTCCTCCATCAGGCTTGCCGGATGCAAGCACGTTTCATCGTTTCAGCGTTGCTTCGTGTTGCTGGCGGCGACCTCAGGGATGGCCGCCGCGAGTTACATCAGGCCGGCAGGCGGCGGTCGTATTCTTCCCGCAGGCGGCTCCAGCCGTCCCAGAACGAGGTCGGCGTCTTGCCCGCCAGGCGGGCGGCCAGCAGGTCGAGGTGTATGTGCCAGCCGGCCGTGATGTTGAGCTGGATTGCACGTTCCGGCAGGCGGCGATGAACGACGGTGAGCAGCACATCGTTACCCTTCGCCTCCAGCAAGAAGGAGACGCCGCCGGTGTTTCCCCATGTGATGGAAAGCTTGCGCGGCGGATCGAGTTCGGTGATCCGGCCCTCCATCCGATGCTCTTCGGGAAAGCCCGCGGGGCGCTGGCCAGGCGGGTCCGTCAGCTCGTCGTTACGCCAGACCAATTCGAACGGGCTGCCGGCCTTCATTTCCATCTGGCCCGCGGCCATCCATTGCCGGCGCAAGTCACTCTCGGTGAGATAGGCCCAGACGCGCTCGATGGGGCCGGGCAAGAGGCGCTGGATGGTGAACGTGGCGGGCTCGCTCAGCTCGCCATAGGCGTCGATGGTTCTCATCTGGCTCATTGCTCGTCTCCTTCTTTCGGGTTGGGCGATTTCCTGGACTTATCCTGGGCTTTGCGTGCGTCCTCTTCGCGAAGAAGGCGTTCGAGAACATCGAGACGACCGGTCCAGAAGCGCTCGTAGAAGCTGAGCCACTGATGGGCGCTGGCCAGCGGTCCAGGGGCTAGTCGGCACAGATGCGTGCGGCCCCTCACCTCTCGACGAATAAGCCCTGCGTTCTCCAGCGCCTTGATGTGCTTGGAGGCCGCCGCGAGCGACATCGGGAAGGGTTCCGCCAGCTGGCTTACCGTTTTCTCGCCATCGGCGAGATCGCGAAGCATGTGCCGCCGGGTGGCGTCGCCAAGGGCGTGAAAAACCGCGTCCATCTGGGGTGTCTCTAATTCAACCATGTAGTTGAATATAGACGCATGCATTGAGATAGTCAACCGTTTGGTTGAATAATTTATGTGAAGCGCCGCGGGGCCGTTTGCGCCGTCGAACGTGTCGACGTGACGGGAGATACGGACGCGCCCCGCGACAGTAAGGGCGAGGCCCTTATTTGCCGTCGAAGAAACTGTGGATCGCGGCTTCCAGCTTTTCGATAAGCTGAGGGTTGTGGCAGCTGCCAGCCCAGATCAGGGCGTTTAGCCTCATCTCTTTGTTGATAAAGCTCACTTTCCCAGAATCCAGCAGGTATTCCGCGATCTCGTAGTGCCGCCCCTTGATAGCCTCGATGAGCGCGTTGTTTCTCCCTGTCTTGTCGGTCAGATTTACTTCCGCGCCATTCTCCACGAGCAACTTGACGACTTCGAGATGCCCGTTCTTCGCCGCCTCGATAAGAGCCGTTCTGCCGTAGTAGTCAGCTCGCGCGTTGATCTCTATTTGGGGGTGTCTCACGAGGACTGCGATACACGCGTAATGTCCCTTGGCCGACGCAAGGCTCAAGGGCGTGCTCTTCCACTTGTTTCTGGCATTCACGTCGATTTCCGGGTCTTCGATCAGCGCCTCCACCACAGCTGTGCGGCCATTGAGGGCTGAAAGGTGAAGTGCAGACCAGCCGCCGTCGTCCGACTGATTGATGTCGGCGCCAGCCGCCAATTCCGATCGAACCGCCTCCGCATCGCCTTGTTCTGCCGCGACCAGCAGGGGCGACCAGTCTCTTGCCCCTTCGGCTTCCAAGCTGTTGGTCAACGCAGTCGCCTCCTCGGATAGTCCACAGAATACCACAGAATCCGCGATAGTGGGGTCGTCCTGTATAGAGTTCCCTGGAGTCCGTGGGTCACAGAGAGCTGTCGGCCCGAAGCGGAGGATCAGCGCTTCACGTCCGTCTCCTCACATTCTCCTGATATCGACTGGCTTTGGCGGCCATTCAGACTAGATAGAGCCTGCGCCGGGCGGAACGATGCAGAAGGACCTGAACATGCCTGAACAGATTACCCTGAATAGACCTGAACAAATCAGATTGAACGACGGCTCCGCCATTCCGCAAATCGGCCTCGGCGTGTGGCAGGTCGATCCAGCCATCACCGCCAAGGTGGTGCGCTGGGGAATCGAGGCCGGCTACAGGCTGATCGACACCGCCGAAGGCTATCAGAACGAGGAAGGTGTCGGGCAGGCGATCCGCTCGGCCGGCGTGCCGAGAAGCGAGTTGTTCATCACCTCGAAACTGCGCAACGGCGCGCATCAGCGCGACGCCGCCTTGCGCGCCTTCGACGAAACGATGAGCAAGCTCGGCATCGAACAGATCGACCTGTTCCTGATCCATTGGCCGGTGCCCAGCCAGGACAGATATGTCGAGGCCTGGAAGACGCTGATCGAACTCAGGCAATCAGGCCGGATCAAGTCGATCGGCGTTTCGAACTTCAACCAGGACCACCTCGAACGGATCATCGGCGAGACCGGCGTCACGCCGACCGTCAACCAGATCGAGCTCCACCCCCGCTTCCAGCAGCGTGACAAACGTGAATTCCACGACAGGCACAACATCCGCATCGAGAGCTGGAGCCCACTGGGCAGCGGCCGGCTGTTGAGCGATCCGACGCTTGAAAGCATCGCCAGGAAACACGGCAAGTCGGTGGCGCAGACGATCGTCAGGTGGCACCTTCAGGAAGGGCTGATCGTCATTCCAAAGTCGATCCACCAGGACCGCATCGCCGCCAATTTCGATGTCTTCGATTTCGAGCTGGAAGCGAAGGACCTCGAGCTTATCCGGGGCATGGATTCGCCCGACGGCCGCACCGGCCCGAACCCCGCTACAGCCGCATTCCTGTTCTGAGGGCCGACAGTGAAGCTGCCAATCTCCCCCCTTGTGGGGGAGATGTCCGGCAGGACAGAGGGGGGCGCTGTCCCGGCAGCGATCAAAACGACCCTTCCCGCTAGCTCATATCCCCGAGCCATCCACCAGCGGCACATCTTCGCCCTCCCAGGGGCTCGGCATCGATCCCTTGCTGAGATTGGCCGACGGCAGCGGCATCCAGCACTTCAGTTCGGGTTCGGCATATTCGACGATGCGTCCTGGAGACGAGTCGGAGGCGCGCCAGCCTTCGCTGCCGAACTGATCGGCGCGGGCCCAGTAAGCCATGTCGACCTCGGCCGGACCCTGCTCGGACGGCCGAACCGTGACAAGGATTCTGCTGCCGTCCCTTGGCGCGCTCGACATGTGGCGCCACTGACCGGGCTCGTCCATTGCATTTCCTCCTGCGATCTTCGCCTCGAACGGATAGTCGCTTCGCGTTCGGAAGTGGTCAACCTGAACTTTTTTGCCTGAGACAAAACCCCTGTCCGGTCGTCGCGGAACAAGTCATGGCACGCCGGGTTTGGGCAAGTTGTTGAAGGAAGCAAAATGAGACCAGCGCCGCGACCCATCCTTACCATTATTGCATGGCAGGCCGCGTCTTTCGTTCGCAACCCGGTCCGTTCGCAATGAGGCAGGCCGGTTCCGATCATTCCATCCCACCGAAGGAGGGCAAGGGCGGCATAGGACGAGCGCTCGGCCTCGGCCTGATAACAGGGGCGGCCGACGACGATTGTTCCGCTATAGGCACCTATGCAAGTGCCGGCGCCCGTTTCGGACCCGACCTGCTCTGGACGGCCCCGGTGACGTTGCCGATGATGTACGCGGTTGTCTATCTGTCGTCGAAGCTCGGCCAGGTGTCGGGGCGCGGATTGTTCCACGTCATCAAGGACTTCTACCCGCGGTGGCTGCTCTGGTCGGTGCTGCTGGGTGTGCTCGTCGGCAACACCATCGAGGCAGCGGCGGATCTTGGTGGAATGGCGGCGGCGATCAACATATTCGTGCCGCTTCCCATTCCGCTGATCGTGCTGTTCGTCGCCGCCCTCATCTTCGCCCTCCAGGTCTTCGGCTCCTATACTTTGATCCGCAACATCTTTCGCTGGCTGGCGCTGGCGCTGCTCGCTTATGTCGGTGCCGCCATTCTGGCCAAGCCGGATGCCGCGGCGGTGCTGCGCGGAACGCTGCTTCCCAGGATCGAATTCAACCGGGAGTTCCTGTCGATCCTGGTCGCCATCATCGGTACGACGCTGTCCGCCTATCTCTATACGTGGCAGTCCAATGAGGAGGTGGAGGAGGAGATTGCCCAGGGGCGCACAACGCTCAGCCAAAGGAAGGGCGCTACCGACAGCGAACTCCGCCGCTCGCGCCGGGACATCCTCATCGGCATGATGTTTTCAAATCTCATCATGTATTTCATCATCCTGTCGACGGGGGCGACGCTCTACAAGGCGGGGCATCACGATATCGACACGGCCGCGCAAGCCGCGGAGGCGCTGCGGCCGCTCGCCGGCCAGGCCGCAAGCGTTCTGTTCGCCGCAGGTGTGATCGGCGTCGGTTTCCTAGCGGTTCCTGTCATGACCACCGGCGCTGCCTATGACGTGGCACAAGCCATCGGCTGGAAAAACAGCCTGCACGCCCGGGCTCGAGAGGCGCCCAAATTTTACCTCGCCATCGGATTTTTTACGGCGATCGCCGCTGGCCTGAACTTTCTCGGCTTCAATCCGATGAAGGCGCTGGTCTGGTCCGGCATCGTTCAAGGCTTCTCGACACCGCCCTTGCTGCTGCTCATCATGCTGATGACGAACAGCCGCAGGATCATGGGCGATCAGGTTAACAGCCGCAGCACCAACATACTCGGCTGGGCAACGACCGTCGCCATCTTCTCGGCGACGATCGGCCTGGTGGCAACCTGGTTCATGTAAATCCGGCAGGACAAGGGACGCTGCCAGTTGGACTACCCGTTCCCGCTTGCGGATTGCCCCAGCTTTGCCGGCCTTGGAAACTCCACAACATCTCCCACCGGCCGCTTGTATTGCGCTGCGACAATTGCATCGATCAGGAGATCCAGAGCCGCACGAGCCGTGCGGCTCGTCTCGTCCTCGCCGCTCAAATAGTGGCAGGCTCGTTCAAGGTGCAGGTGTGCGGCGGCAAAGTCGCTTGTCATAGGCATCTCCCTGTTGCCCGCCCGCCGGCAAGATGACCGCCTCGATTTAGCTAAAAGCAAATATCCACAGCCGGATTTGAATCAAATTGGCCTGACTCACTGCATGCCGCGGAGCCACTCCAGCGCCGTGGCCTGTGCCTCGCTTGCATCCTCCCCGAGGACCGCTAGGCCGTCGAGGATCGTGGTATCGGGACATAGTTCCTCGACGTCGCGCCGGGAGCGTCCGAGGGCGACTTGCCTTATATGTCCGGCCGGCTTCATGCGCTCTGTCCGACGCGCTGCGCCATCGCGGCTGAAGGCGCTGTGGCGGGTTTTCAGCGCGCTGCGGCGCATTGAATGAACCAATTGTGGGCGATGTGCCGCAAACTCCGTTCGCCCAATGCGCTACTTTTGAAATTTTCTCACTCTCTTAATTCTACAAACTCTCTAGATTTAACATAGATCGCTAGACCCAAGATCTTAAAATAGAGCGCTTGAGAGGGAGCCAGGAATGTCGAAAAAGCTCGTGGTGGGGCTGTCGGGCAATTTGACCCGGCCCTCGAAGACCAAGGCGTTCGTCAGCCACATTGTCGGGCAGGCCGCCGAAAGCATCGGCGCGGCCTCGGCCGTCTTCGATATCGAGGATCTCGGCGCTTCCCTGCCGCAGGCAAGGCGCCTCGGCGACCTCGACCCGGCGGCGCGCAACATTGTCGAACGGCTGCTGGGCGCCGACATCCTGGTGGCCGGCTCGCCGACTTTCAAAGGCAGCTATACCGGGCTTTTCAAGCATTTCTTCGACCTGCTCGATCCGTCGTCGCTGAGGGGCAAGCCCGTCATTCTCGCCGCGACCGGCGGCGGCGAGCGCCATTCGCTGATCGTCGAGCACCAGTTGCGGCCGCTGTTCGGCTTCTTCGAGGCGCTGACCGTGCCGACCGCGATCTACGCCTCCGACAAGGATTTTGCCAATGGCGTGCTGGTGTCGGAAGCCATCCACGCCCGCGCCCGGCAGGCGGTCGCCGAGGCATGCCGTGTAACCGGGGTGCCCTACGGCGTCGGCCTTGCCGCCTGAACGCACCACTGACCCGAGATCCCCTCTCCGATCCGTCCAGGAGCACGCCGCGATGACCAGATCCACCAAATCCAGGCAAATCAAACTGGGCGCTTTCCTGCCCGGCGGCGGACAGCATATCGCCGCCTGGCGCCACCCCGAGGCGCCGGCCGACGGCGCCACCAATTTCGAGTTCCACAAGCAGCTCGCCCTGACCGCCGAGCGCGGCCTGTTCGATGCCTATTTCCTCGCCGACAATCTGACGGTCGGGCTCGGCGCCCGCGAAGGCGGCAATGCCAAGATCGCCGGCTTCGAGCCAGTGACGCTGTTTGCAGCGCTGGCGCCGCTCACCACGCATCTCGGCTTCATCGCTACCGCCTCGACCACCTACGAGGAGCCCTACACGCTCGCCCGCAAATTCGCCTCGCTCGATCATCTGTCGAATGGCCGCGCCGGCTGGAACGTCGTCACCTCGGCCGGCGACGAAACCGCGCGCAACTTCAATCGCGAGACGCAGCCTGCCCACGCCGAGCGCTATGCCCGCGCGCATGAGCATGTCGAGACGGTCAAGGCGCTGTGGGACAGCTGGGAGGACGATGCCTTCATCCGCGACAAGAAATCGGGGCGCTTCTACGACAAGGACAAGCTCCACGACATCGACCACAAGGGCGCGCATTTCAGCGTGAAAGGGCCGCTCAACGTGCCGCGCCCGGTGCAGGGGCACCCGGTCGTGGTGCAGGCGGGGCAGTCGGAAGACGGTCGCAAGCTCGCCGCCCACTCGGCGGAAGTCATCTTCACCGCCCATCAGAACCTGGCGTCGGCGCAGGAATTCTATCGCAATATCAAGGCGCGCGTGACGGCCGTCGGCCGCGATCCCGAGCAGGTGCTGATCATGCCCGGCGTGGCACCCTTCGTCGGCCGCACCGAAGAAGAAGCGCGCGCCAAGTACCAGCAACTGAACGATCTCATCCTGCCCGAAGACGGCGTCGCCCTGCTCAACGGGCTGGCCGGCCAGACGCTCGACATCACCGGCTATCCGCTCGATGGACCACTGCCGCCGAGCAAGGAGACCGAAGGCATGAAGAGCCGCCAGGCGCTGATCCGCCAGATTGCTGACGAGCACAACTTCACCATCCGACAGCTCTACCAATGGGTGGCAACGGCCCGCGGCCATTATACCGTCATCGGCAGCGCCACGCAGGTCGCCGATCAGCTGGAGGAATGGTTCGGCAACGAAGCCGCCGACGGCTTCAACATCCTGCCGCCCTGGCTGCCCGGCGGGCTCGACGACTTCGTCGAGCTGGTGATCCCCGAACTGCAGCGCCGCGGCCTGTTCCGCACCGCCTATGAAGGCAGGACCCTGCGCGAGAACCTCGGCCTCAGGCGGCCGGAAAACCCCTGGACCGCCGCCCGCTCGGCGGTGCTGGCCGCCGAATAATCCCGAGAAACCCGATATTTTCCAAGCAGGAGGCAACACGATGACCTTGCAGCACATCGAACAGGCCGCCAGCCTCGGCACGCCTGACAGCACGACAAGCCTCGGCACGGACTTCCTGCGCCTCGGTGGCCGGGCGGGCATCCGCTTCCTGTCGCGCTACGGCGTCCTCATCGCTTTCCTCGCAATCTGGCAAGTGTCGAGCAGCGCGGGCTGGGTCAACGCGGCCGTGCTGCCGCCGATCGACATGATTGTCGCGGCACTTTGGAAGGGGCTGGTCGGCGGCACTCTGCTCAGCGACATCGCCATCAGCCTGCAGCGCGCCGGTCTCGCTTTCGCGGCCGCCGTGCTGGTCGCCATCCCGCTTGGCCTGTTCATGGGTCAGGTGCGCACGGTCGAGACCGCGCTCGATCCCATCCTGCAGGTCTTCCGCCAGACCTCGGCGCTGGCGCTCTATCCCGTCTTCATCCTGTTGCTTGGGCTCGGCGAAGCCTCCAAGGTGTTCGTCATCTTCTGGGCGACGCTGTTCCCGTTGCTGCTCAACACCATCGGCGGCGTCAAGCAGGTCGATCCGAAACTGCTGGAGATGGCCCGCGTCTATGGTGCCAGGCAGCTCATCGTCTTCCGTCGCGTCGTGCTGCCCGGCGCCGTGCCGTCGATCTTCGTCGGACTGAGGCTCAGCGCCACCACGGCGCTGCTGCTGTTGATCGCTTCCGAAATGATCGGCGCCAACAAGGGCATCGGCTTCCAGGTGATGAACGCGCAATACAATTTCCAGATCCCGCTGATGTTTGCGGCAATCGTCATCCTCGCCGGCCTCGGCCTGATTGCAAACCAGGCGCTGGTCAGCCTGCAGCGCCGGCTCTGCCGCTGGAGCAATTCCGTCGACTGACCACCCGCCCTTACCAATCTCAACCAGGCCAGAACTCAAATCAGGAAAGACCCGGACCATGAAAATCTCCCGCCGTTCCCTGCTTGCTGGCGCGCCCTTCGCCGCCGGCCTTCTCACCGCCGGCCTGCCGCGCTTCGCCTTTGCCGAAGCGGCACCCGTCAAGTTCCGCTCACTCGCCAGCCGTGGCAGCATCTCTCCGCATGAGTTGGCCGCCGAGCTCGGCTATTTCAAAGGCCTCGGTATCGAGGTCGAGAATGTCGGCTATTCCGGCGGCGGCCCGGAATCATTGTTTGCGCTGGCCTCCGGCAGCGTCGATATCGGCTCGGCTGCAACCGCCGCCGTGATCAACTCGATCTCCGGCGGCAACGACTTCGTCGCCGCCTATCCGAGCAACGGCATCAACAGCAAGGTGCGTAGCGTCTTCTACGTGCTGGACGACAGCCCGATCAAATCGATCGCCGACATCGCCGGCAAGACCATCGCCGTCAACACGCTCGGCGCCCATCTCGACTACACCGTGCGCGAGGCGCTGCACAGCGTCGGCCTGCCGCCGGATGCCGCCAATCTCGTCGTCGTGCCCGGACCGCAGCTCGAACAGACCTTGCGCTCCCGTCAGGTCGACATCGCGGCGCTCGGCTACTGGCAGGCGACGTTTGCCGGCGCCCTCGTCGACAACGGCGGCGTGCGTGGCGTGTTCAACGACACCGACGTGCTGGGCGAGCTGGCCGGCGGCTTCGTCGTGCTCAGGCGCGACTTCATCGCCGCGCATCCCGACGCCGCCCGCAATTTCGTCGAACAATCGGCGCGCGCCTCCGACTGGTCGCTGCAGAACCCCGACGAAGCGCGCAAGGTGCTGGCAAATATCCTCGACAAGCGCGGCGAGAACGGCGAGCTGGCGCGTTACTGGACCGGCTTCGGCCTGCGCCAGGGGGCCAAGGCGACGGACCGCGACATCGACTTCTGGGTCAGCGTGCTCGAGCGCGACGGCCGCCTGCCAAAGGGCAAGCTGAAGGCAGCGGACATCCTCTACCGGCCGGGCGAAACCAAGACCAACTGACAAAAGCAACCGACCAACCAGTTGGGAGACGCGCGCGATGAGCAGCACAAGCGGCGGTCAGGTCAGCATACGCGACCTGTCCAAATCGTTCAGCATCAGTGGGCGCTCGCTCGCCGTGTTGAGGACCCTCAACCTCGACATCCGCTCGGGCGAATGCCTTGTCATCGTCGGCGCCAGCGGATCGGGCAAGACCACGCTGCTGCGCATACTTGCCGGGCTGGAGGCCGCCGACAGCGGCGGCGTCGCTATCGACGGCAAGCCGGTGCACGGCGTCGGCGCCGAGCGTGCGGTGATTTTCCAGGAGCCGCGCCTGCTGCCCTGGCTGACCGTGCTCGGCAATGTCGCCTTCGGTCTCGAAGTGCGCGGCGTGCCGAAGGCGGCGGCCGAGGAAAGGGCGCACTTCTATATCGCGCTGGTCGGCCTCGCCGAATTCAGCGATGCCTTTCCCCGGCAGCTATCGGGCGGCATGGCACAGCGCGTCGGCATCGCCCGCGCCTTGACCGTGCAGCCCGAAATCCTGCTGCTCGACGAGCCGCTGGGCGCGCTCGACGCGATGACCAAGATCGGCATGCAGGAGGAACTGGCGCGCATCTGGAGCGAGGAGAACGTCACCATGGTGATGGTGACGCACGACCTCGAGGAAGCGATCTACCTTGCCGACCGGGTACTGATCCTGCCCAAGGAGAAAGGCGGCGCGGCGCGGCTGATCGACATCGACCTGCCCCGCCCGCGCGAGCGCAGCGAAAGCCGCTTCGTACGTTACCGCGAGGAACTGCTGCGCGAATTCGGCCTGCACTGAAAGCCGCCTAAGATCCCCGCCCCGCGCTTTCCTGGAACCGGATTCCCCGCCCCCGCATTTCCTTAACCGGGAGGCGAAGGAGCGCGGCATGAAAGCCTTGTTCGCAATCTTTGGCGGCTTCGTGCTGACGCTTGCCGTATTCGCCAGCGGCCTCGCCTTCGCCACCTGGCTTCTAATAGCCAAGCCGGTACGGCCGGCCGCCCCGGTCTCCAGCGTCGCCGAACTGTGGACCAGGGACCCGCGACCGGTGAACCCGGCCTCGCAGCGCCTCGAGCGCCTCCCGGCCCGCCCGGTCCCCGTTCGCACCTCGGAAGTCGATCGCACCTCGAAACCCGCCGATGCCGCCGCAGCGTCGACAACCGACATCACCGCGACCGGCTCTATCCAGCCACCAGCGGAAGAGCAGCAGACGCTGCCCGCCGCTCATGTCGAATGGTGCGCCAGCCGCTACCGCTCCTACAGGCCGGACGACAACCACTACACATCCTACAGCGGACAACAGCGCCCCTGCATCTCGCCCTATCTCGGCGCCGCCGATGACGGCAGCTATTTCGAGGCGAGCGATACGTCGTCGGTGGAGGGCTACCCGCCATCGGATGAACCCGGCGCCGCCGAGCTCTCATTCGACCACGTGCAATACTGCTTCAGCCGCTACCGGTCATATCGACCGGAGGACAACAGCTATCAGCCGTATTCGGGCGGGCCGCGCAGGCAGTGCGAGTAGGCAGGCCGTGGGGTGGCTGGCGGCCGCAGTGCATAGCGCCTTGTGCGACCCCACCCAACGATCACGCAGATTTCTTGGATCGTTCGGGTTGGCGCGGCGTTCATCCGATATCCAAAGGAGAAATCAACATGGGCGACGACCGGGAAGACAAGATTCGTGAGCGCGCATACCAGATCTGGGAACGCGAAGGCGGGATCCATGGCGATCCCGAGCGGCACTGGCACCGGGCCGAGGCCGAGATCGACAGGGAGGCGGCCCTGCCACTGACGGCAGGCGATGCCCTGCCGGAAACCCGCGAGGTCGCGAGCTCCGACGTTTTGACGGTGGAGGCCCTGGCGGTGCGCACCGGCATATCGGGCGAACAGGCGCAGGAGCTGATCGACAGGCTGGGAAACGACAGGGCGGCTATCGAACAAGCCGCGCGCAACCTTAAGGGGAAGCAGCGGCTCGGGGAGTGACAGATGATCAGAAAACTCAAAGACGGAAAATACCGCCTCTATTCGCGCAAGAAGGACGAAAAGACCGGCAAGCGCCGCAATCTCGGCACCTTCGATACCCGCGAGGCCGCCGAAAAGCACGAACGCGAGGTGCAGTATTTCAAGAGGCATTGAGGCGGCGTGCTGTCGCTTCGGTGCCTCCATTAGTTGATATTGAACAAAACGGGAACAAAAATGTCAAGAGCGAATTGACTCTGCGAGGAATGCCTTCCTATTTGTCAGTAGGTGGGGCGGTTGCT